>JBKPQP010000194.1:0-5017 GCA_046734155.1 Actinomycetota bacterium
CGCCGAAGAGGAAATGCGCAAGCTCGAGGACGAGTTCATCTCGACCGAGCACCTCCTGCTCGCGCTCGATGTCGTTCCCCGCGACGAGCTGCTCGCGAAGCTGAAGGAGGTGCGCGGAGGCCAGCGGGTCACGTCACAGGATCCCGAAGGCACGTACCAGGCGCTCGAGAAGTTCGGCCGCGATCTGACCGAGCTCGCGGAGCAGGGCAAGCTCGACCCGGTCATCGGACGCGACGAGGAGATCCGGCGCGTGATCCAGGTGCTCTCGCGGCGCACGAAGAACAATCCGGTGCTGATCGGCGACCCCGGAGTGGGGAAGACCGCGATCGTCGAGGGTCTCGCACAGCGGATCGTCGCCGGGGACGTGCCGGAGGGGCTCAAGGGCAAGCGCGTCTGGGCGCTCGACATCGGCGCGCTGCTGGCCGGCTCGAAGTACCGCGGTGAGTTCGAGGAGCGGATCAAGGCCGTGCTCGCCGAGATCAAGAACGCGGAGGGCGAGATCGTCCTCTTCATCGACGAGCTGCACACGATCGTGGGCGCGGGCGCGGCCGAGGGCGCCGTCGACGCAGCGAACTTGCTCAAGCCGATGCTCGCCCGCGGTGAGCTGCGCGCGATCGGCGCGACGACGCTCGACGAGTACCGCAAGCACATCGAGAAGGACGCGGCGCTCGAGCGGCGCTTCCAGCCGGTGTTCGTGGGCGAGCCGTCCGTCGCGGACACGATCGCGATCCTGCGCGGGCTCAAGGAGCGCTACGAGGCGCACCACGGCGTGACGATTCGCGACGCGGCGCTCGTCGCGGCCGCCGTGCTTTCCGACCGGTACATCTCGGACCGGCAGCTGCCCGACAAGGCGATCGACCTGATCGACGAGGCGGCGTCGCGGCTGCGCATGGAGATCGACTCCGCCCCGCTGGAGCTCGACGAGGCGGAGCGCCGTGTGCGACAGCTCGAGATCGAGCTCGCCGCGATGGGCAAGGAGTCGAAGGAGCGCCGCGAGCCGGTCGAGCGCGAGCTGTCGGAGGCGAAGAGCCGGCGCGACGAGCTCTCCGCGCGCTGGTCGCGCGAGAAGGAGGCGCTCGACCGCGTCAGCGAGATCAAGCGCTCGATCGACGAGCTGCGCATGGAGGCCGAGCGGGCCGAGCGGCATGGCGACCTCCAGCGTGTGGCCGAGATCCGCTACGGCGAGCTGCCCGAGCTGGAGCACGAGCTCGAGGAGCGCGCCGAGCCTGACGGCGAGCCGATGGTCAAGGAGGAGGTCGACGACGACGACGTCGCCGAGGTCGTCGCTCGCTGGACTGGCATCCCCGTCTCACGGCTGCTCGAGGGCGAGACCGAGAAGCTGATCCACATGGAGGAGCGGCTGCACCGTCGAGTCGTCGGACAGGACAAGGCCGTCGAGGCCGTGGCGAACGCGCTCCGGCGGGCGCGGTCGGGCCTGCAGGACCCGAACCGCCCGATCGGCTCGTTCGTCTTCCTCGGCCCGACCGGAGTGGGGAAGACCGAGTTGGCGCGCGCCCTCGCCGAGTTCATGTTCGACGACGATCGGGCGATGGTGCGGCTGGACATGTCCGAGTACCAGGAGAAGCACACGGTCTCGCGGCTCGTCGGCGCGCCGCCGGGCTACGTCGGCTTCGAAGAGGGCGGGCAGCTGACCGAGGCCGTGCGCCGCCGTCCCTACTCGGTCGTTCTCCTCGACGAAATCGAGAAGGCGAACCCCGAGGTGTTCAACATCCTGCTCCAGGTGCTCGACGACGGGCGGCTGACCGACGGCCAGGGCCGCACAGTCGACTTCCGGAACACGGTGCTGATCATGACCTCGAACGTGCGCGACGAGGCCGCGATGCGCGAGACGTTCCGACCCGAGTTCCTGAACCGGATCGACGAGATCGTCGAGTTCGAGCCGCTGACCCGGGCACAGATCGGCGAGATCGTCGAGCTCCAGCTCACACGGCTGCGGGCGCGCCTCGCCGAGCGGGGCCTGTCCCTAGAGCTGACCGGCGCGGCCAAGGAGCACCTGGCCGAGGCCGGCTGGGACCCGACGTACGGCGCACGGCCGCTCAAGCGTGCGATCCAGCGGCAGGTCGAGAACCCCCTCGCGCTAAGGCTCCTCGAGGGCGAGTTCGAGGAAGGCGACACGGTTCGCGTCGACGTCGCCGACGGCGAGCTGACGTTCGAGAAGGCGCCGGCCGCCGAGCCAGCCCCGGCGTAGTTCGGATTCTGTAAACGGTTCTAGTAGCAGGGCTTTCGCAGAGTTACGGCTTGCCCGTGAAGCTCGCGGCCGTGATCGCGTCTGCGCTGATCCTCTTTGCGATGACGGGGCCCGCGAGGGCGAGCGATGTGTCCACGCTCCGCGGATTCGGGACGGCGATCGTGGATGGGGTACTCACCGTGAACGAGTGGGAGGGCGCCGGCCGTTTTGCCTTCCAGGCTCAAGGTGGTCAGGGCACGTTCTACGTCATGAACGACTCGCAGAACCTCTACCTCGCGTTGCGCGCCCCTGACCCGCATGTTGGTGCCAGTGTCTTCGACGGGATCTTTCTGGCGCCCCCGCCAAACGTGTTCGGAGCCGGGAGCGACAATCTCCACGTCACTCCTGGGACGTTCGAGGATCTCTTCAACCGTCAGGTGACTCCGACCTACTGGGACTGGCTCGCGGACGTGGCCGACGGGGGAACTCGGGACGGGCTGGCCGTCGTGCGGACAGCTGACGGTGAACTGGTCTACGAGATCGCGCATTCCGCTCAACAGCGGGGACAACCGGCACGACTTCAGCCTGCCGATCCCCTCGCATATCTCGTTCACGGGCGTGTTTCAGTCCTGCCTCGGCTGTGGGACCGTGTCGTACATCCCTGCCTCGACCGGTGGTCTGATCGTCATCGTCTCCGGCACTCACGTCCCGCCCGAGACGACGATCACCGCGGGGCCGGCGGACGGGGCCGAGGTGCCCGGATACGGGCAATTTGCATTCGCTGGGGTCGATGACGTGGCACCACCGAGCGAGATGACGTACGAGTGCAAGGTCGACGGACAGGGCTGGAGCGCATGCGAGAGTCCGCTCACTGGGCCGGCGACCGAGGACGGATGGCACACGGTTTCGGTGCGGGCCTTCGACGAGATGCTCAACGTCGATCCCACTCCCGCGAAGCGACGCTGGAGGATCGACACGCAGGCTCCGTCGAAGCCGAAGGTGGTCGCGGCTGGGCGGCCGGGAGCCTCGCGGACGCAGCTCCGGATCTCCGCGACCGATCGCGGCACCCCGTCGCGGCGCATCCGGTTTCGCTGCAAGGTCGACGCGAAGCCGTTTCAGGCATGCACTTATCGCTACCGCGTCCGACTCCGCACCGGTCGCCACGTCCTTCGCTTCAGCGCGATCGACCCCGCCGGGAACCGAAGCCCGGTGAAAATCGTTCGGCTTGTCGTTCGCTGAGCGGAGATTCGCGACAATCTCGCCATGAGCACGCTCACGGCGCCGGCCGAGGTCGAGGTGCGCGAGCCTTCGATCGAGGAGGACTGGCAGGAGGAGCGGCCGTGGGTCGTGATCGTCTGGAACGACCCGATCAATCTCATGTCGTACGTCACGCTCGTTTTCCAGAAGCTCTTCGGGTACAGCGTTGCGAAGGCGACGAAGCTGATGCTGCAAGTGCACAACGAGGGCAAAGCGGTCGTCTCGAGCGGGAATCGCGAGAAGTCGGAGCTCGACGTCGCGCGGCTCCACGCACACGGGCTCTGGGCGACCATGCAACAGGACTGAGTGCTCTTCCGAAGACAGTTCCAGCGCAGAGGAGACAAGGTGCGGCTGCGGCTCGACACACACGAGCGGCTGCTCCTGAGCGATCTCCTCGACGAGCTCGAGCGGTTGCTGGACGACCCGGACGACCCCGAGCTGCGGCGGTTGTTCCCGCCCGCGTACTCGGATCGTGCCGACGACGAGCAGTACCGCTCGCTCGTCCACGACCAGCTCGTTTCGGGGCGGGCGAAGGCGGTGGCGACGGTGCGCCAGACGCTTGCGGTCGAGACGCTCGACCTCGAGCAGGCGGACCAGTGGCTGAGGGCGCTGAATGACATGCGACTCGTGCTGGGGACGCGCTGGGACGTGACGGAGCAGATGGATTACGGCAAGCTCGACCTGAACGAGCCGCGCGGCCGCGAACTGGCGGTCTACGGTTATTTGTCCTGGCTCCAGGAGCAGCTCGTCGAGGCGCTCCAGCCGTCGTAGATACGGTCCGTGCCGTGTCGGAGCCAGAGAACGTCGTCTCCCCGGCCGAGCGGACCGTCGGTCAGCTGATCGCCGACGCGATCAGGCTCTACGGGCACCGGTTCTGGCGTGGCCTCGGGCTCGGGATTCCCGCCGCGGCCTTCACGATCGGAGCCTCGTTCTTCGACGGCGGCGCACAGGTCGCGTGGGGGCTCGCGGTCGGGCCGTTCGCGCTTGCGCTCAGCTATGTCTGGGCCGTGGAGGTCGCCACCCCGACGCAGAGGACGAGAGGCCCAGCGCTCCTTGCGGGCGCCGTCGCCTTCTTGCCGCTCGCCGCGTCACGCGTGCTCGTCTTCACAGGCGTCTACTTCGTCGCGCTCGCATGGTTCGCGCTCCTCGGCCTCGCCGTTCCAAGTGTCCTCGTCGAGGGGCGGGGCCCGCGCGACGCGCTCCAGCAAGGCTTCCGGCTCGCGCGCGCCGACTTCGGCCACGCGTTCGGCACAGTGGCCGCACTCGCGATCGTGGTCATCGTCTCGATCTTCTCGCTCTCCCTGCTCCTCGCGGGCTTCGGCGCGCAGAGCATCACCATCTCGGCCGTGCTGGCGGTGATCGTCATGTCGCCGCTCTTTTTCCTGGGCTGCGCACTGCTCTATGTCGACCAGGATGCGCGGTTAGAGTCGCGCTCACCACGACGAAGGAGGCGCGATGCCCGTCTACATCATGCTGTCGAGCCTGACCGCGCAGGGCGTGCAGACGCTGAAGTCGAACCCGGACCGGCTGCGCGAGGTGAATAAGGACGTCGAGGAGCTCGGCGCCAAGGTG
>JBKPQP010000195.1:0-4765 GCA_046734155.1 Actinomycetota bacterium
GCACCGACCCCGATCGCCAATGCGGTTAGGAGCCCGAGTGCGAGCACCGAGGTGACCCGGCTTCGATCGGTCACAGTCCCGTGACCATGGCGGCGTTGTCTCGGAGCGCCCATCCGACGATCGGATGATCGCTCGGAGGACATGAGGAGACCATGAGTGCTACCGAGCGAACCCTTCGCCGCTCGCACGCAACGTCTCGATCCCCCACGTGACTTCGGCCCCCGAAGGCTCGTCCCAGCCGGACACCACATGCTCAGCCCAGGTTGCCCAACGTTCCGTCGCTGCCTGCTGCTCACAGAGCAGGCGCGCGGCGAGAGCGCTCAGGTCGAAGCGGTCCGGGTACTGGCCCTCGCCTGCCTCGTAGACGTCCGCGAATTGCAGAAAGTGGTCGAGCACGGCGATCGCGTCCTCGCGGATCCCGCGAATCGTCGCCAGCAGGTCGTCCTTCGTCCCATTCTCCGCGAACAGGACCTTGAGCAACCCCTCTGATTCGTAACGCTGGCGCGCGCTCGGCGAGGCGAGCCACTCGGCGAGGGCAGCGCGGCCCGCATCGGTGATCGAGTACATCGTGCGGCGCCGGCTCCCGGTCCACTCCTCGCGTGAGGTGGCGAGCCCGGCCGCGACGAGGCGTTTCGGCTCCGCATACACGTTGCTCTCCGCCCGTGGCCACATGTAGTGGAGAGAGATCCGCATCTGCCGTGTGAGGTCGTACGTCGAGTGGTCGCGGAGCGCGAGAATCGACAGCACGCCGTAGGAGGTGGTGGTCAGAGGCCGCTCTTGACTTTTGCTCTCGTTAGGAGTATTCATATCCTCCTGTCAGGAGTATAGAGACGGAGGCTCCGATGGATCGACCCGAGCCGGTGCTGCGGATTGCCACCCCCGACGATGCGTCGCGGGTCGAGGCGCTGATGAAGGAGTCCGCAGCTGCGATCTTCCCGCGCTTCTACGACGAGCGGCAGTCTGCGAGCGCCGTCCGCTACGTCGCCGAGGCCGATCCCATGCTGCTCGCCGACGGCACGTACTTCGTGCTCGAGAGCGCCGGCGAGCTCGTCGCTTGCGGCGGATGGAGCCGGCGAGCGCGCCCTTACACCGGCAGCGGCGAGTTCGACGACGAAGACCGACCCCTGGACCCCTCCACCGAGCCGGCGATGGTCCGCGCCATGTTCGTCCGCGACGACTGGACACGCCGCGGCCTCGGCCGGCGGATCCTCGAGGAGTGCGAGGCGGCGGCGCGGCGCGAGGGGTTCCGGCGGCTCGCGCTGATGGCCACGCTGCCCGGCGTGCCGCTCTACGTGGCGTACGGGTTCGAGACGATCGAGGAGGGCGAGCTCGCCCTGAGCGACGGTGTCAAACTCGAATACGCGTCGATGACGAAGTCGCTCAACGGCTCGACGTAGCCCGAACCGGACTGCGGCCTCCTGCGAATCAGCTCGGAACCTCTTCCGAGCAAAGGAGCCCACATGCGGTTCATTCCGACCAAGCTGCACGCGCCGCTCGACTACATCGTCGGCGCCGGGCTGATCGCAGCCCCGTGGATCTTCCAGTTCTCCGAGCACACGACGCCGACCGTGCTCTCCGTGGCGCTCGGCATCGGGCTGATCGTCTACAGCCTGTTCACCGACTACGAGCTCGGCGTCTGGCGCACCTTCCCGATGGCCGTGCACAACCTGTTCGACATCGCGGCCGGCGCGCTGCTCGCGGCGTCACCGTGGATCTTCGGCTTCGCGGACGACGGCACGAACGTCTGGGCGCCCTTCGTCGTCGTCGGCATTGCCGCGATCGGCCTCGGCCTGACTACGAAGCAGAAGGGCGGCTACAGCTACCGGAAGACGACCCCGGTAGCCGGTTAGCCGAACACGATCCGCTCCTCGGCGACGTCGAACGTGACCACGTGTCGACGAAGAAAGGCGTCGCCGAGGAGGCCGTCGTGAATGATCCGTGGGAACATGACGCCCGGGTCGTCCTGAGCCAGGGCGCCTCGGACATTAGTCGCGGCGCTGGGCGAGCTGGATCGGGTTGCCGTCCGGATCAGCGACCCAGGCGAGCCGGAGGTTTGAGAGCCAGTCGTGGGGCGGGCTGAGCGACGGCGCGCCCTCGGACGTCAGGCGCGCGTAGTCGCGGTCGGTGTCGTCCGTCCAGAGCAGAATCTCGACGGGTCGGCCCTCGAGGCTCGGGCGCAACCCATGATCGGCGCTCGCCGAGTCGGCATCCGCGATCCCGATCGTCAACCCGTCGAGCGTCACCTCGACGTGGATCGGCTCGCCCTCCTGCGGCGTGCGGAACGTCTCGCGGAAGCCGAGCCCCTCGTAGAAAGCGACGAGCCTCACGACGTCGCGCGAGTAGACGTTGATCCCCGGGTTACTGAAGATCGTCGCTCTCCGGCTCGTTCTCCGCGAGCCACGCCTTCGCGACGCGCTTCTGCGCTCTCGTGAGCCATGCGTCGACGACGAGGTCGCGCAACTCGGCGCGCTCGAGGCGCTTCAGCATCGGGATCCGCATCAGCACGGCCGGATAGCCGTTGAAGTGCGGTGTCGTGAAGTAGAGCCCGCGGTCGTCCGCGAGGAGAAGGTCCTTCTCGTCGAGGTCGGCGACGCGGAACATCAGCACGTCGGCCATCCGTTCGCCCGTTTTGGGATCGATGGCGTCGGGACGCTGTCCGCGGTGGAAGCAGAAGAGCTTGCCGTGCACGTGGTACGACGGCCGTCCGTCGTCGGAGACCTCCTTCGTCGCCTGCGGCATCGCGAGCGCAAGCTCGTCGAGATCGCCCATCGTCGCCACGGCCCCTACTTTGCCATTCCGACCGAGGTCGGGGGCCGGCCCGCTAGGCTCGATTCATCCTCGAGCTAGAGACTCCTGTCGGCGCCGCGAGGGCGCACCTCGATCTGGTCGACGACGCCCCGGCGGTGCTCGTCCTCGGTCACGGCGCAGGCGGCGGCGTGTCGTCGCCCGACCTCGTTGCGGCCAAGGACGCAGCGCTGGCGGCCGGGATCGGCGTCGTACTCGTCGAGCAGCCGTACCGCGTCGCTGGCCGGCGTAGCCCGGCTCCCGCAGGGCAGCTCGACACCGCCTGGACGAGCGTGCTCGCGCAGCTTCGCAACGACGCTCTGCGCGGAGTGCCGGTCATCTGCGGCGGTCGCTCGTCTGGCGCGCGCGTCGCCTGCCGGACCGCCGCCGAGGTCGGCGCCTTCGCTGTCCTCTGCCTCGCCTTTCCGGTGCATCCGCCCGGCCGCGGCGACGATCCGACGAAGAGCCGGCTGCCCGAGCTCGACGCGGTCACGGTGCCGACGCTCGTCGTCCAGGGCGAACGCGATCCGTTCGGCATCCCGACCGAAGGCCCGAACCGAACCGTTGTCCTCGTCCCCGGCACGCACTCGCTGAGGAGCACGGCCGCGATCGGCGCCGCCGTCTCCGAGTGGCTCGCGGGCGGCGTCCTGACGGCGACCGTCGGCGCGAGTTGACGGAAGCCGTTCACAAGCTCACGAACGAGCAGGCCCGGCGCATCGCCGTGCGCGCGCAGCTACTCGACGCTGAGCGGCCGACCGACCTGCTCGCAACGGTTCACCAGCTGACGATGCTCCAGGTCGACCCGACCGCGGCGATCGCGCCCAACGCGGACCTCGTCGCCTGGAGCCGCCTCGGCTCGACGTACCAGCCGGAGCAGCTCAAGCAGGCCCACGAACAGGACCGAACGGTGTTCGAGCTCGACGCGATGATCCGGCCGATGAGCGACCTGGGCCCGCACCTCGCCGCGGGCAGGAACTTCCCGGATTACGAACGGTCGCGGGTCTGGTTCCGCGACAACGACTCGTTCCGAAAGGACATCCTCAAGCTACTCCGCAAGTCCGGCCCGCTCGTCTCGCGCGAGATCCCGGACACCTGCCCCGTACCGTGGGCCTCGAGCGGCTGGACGAACAACCGCAACGTCACACAGATGCTCGAGTTCATGATGATCCGCGGCGAGATCGCGATCTCCGCGCGCGTCGGGCGCGAGCGAGTCTGGGATCTCGCCGAGCGCGTCTATCCGGACGTCGACGTGCCGTCGTCCGACGAGGCCGAGCGGCTGAAGAACGAGCGCCGGCTCTCGTCACTGGGCATCGCTCGGGCGAAGGGCCGCGCGATGCCGATGGAACCGATCCACGTCGGCGACGCCGGCGAGCCGGCCGTGATCGAAGGCACCAAGGGCCAGTGGCGCGTCGATCCCGCTGCGCTGCGGGACGACTTCGAGGGCCGGACGGCGCTGCTGTCGCCGTTCGACCGCCTGATCCACGACCGGGTGCGCACCGAAGAGCTGTTCGAGTTCGAGTACGTCCTCGAGATGTACAAGCCGGAGGCGAAGCGCCGCTGGGGCTACTTCGCGCTCCCGATCCTCCACGGCGACCGGCTCGTCGGGAAGCTCGACGCGAAGGCCGACCGCAAGGCGTCAGTGCTCCGCGTGAACGCGATCCACGAGGAAGTGAAGTTCACGCGCCCGATCGCGAAGGCCGTGGACGCCGAGATCGACGACCTCGCATCCTGGCTCGGGCTCGAGGCCGTCGAGCGGGCCTAGCTGTCACACGCTCCTCGGCTCTCTCGTCTCAAAGACGAACACGAGGGAAAGGAGCACTCATGAGAGTCTTCGTCGCATGAGCAGGCGGTGCGATCGGACGGCGGCTCGTGCCGCAGTTGGTGGAGCGGGGCCACGAGGTGGTTGCCTCGACCCGAAGCAAGGAGAAGCTCGAAGAGCTGCGCGCACTGGGCGCCGAGCCGGTCGTGATGGACGGCCTCG
>JBKPQP010000196.1:0-1431 GCA_046734155.1 Actinomycetota bacterium
GGGTTCGAGACCCGGGCGTAGTCGTAGCCCTTGTGCTCGCCGACCGCCTCCTGGACGAAGGTCGACGTCTGGTAGATCGGCACCGTGATCGAGCCGGTGGCGGGATCCGGCTCCTGGCCGTCGTGGATCGCGCGGGTCTCGAAGTCCACGCCGCGATTCTAGTTGTGCGTGCTCAACTGAACGGCTTGGCGACCATGTCGAGCACGATCACGAACATGAGCGCCACGTCCACGCGCGCGACGAGCAGGATCCTCCGCAGCCGGCCCTGCGCCTGCGGCGACTTCGGGCCGTGCTCCGCCGCGACCGCGTTCAGCCGCTTCGCCTCTGGGCCGAGGAAGAAGATCCCGGTCGCCGCCGAGAGCGCCCAGGCGATCAGCCCGAAGACGATCCAGAAGTGGTTCCAGCCCCAGTTCAAGTTCTCGATCATCCCGATCCCGAAGCCGAGTACCACGAACGACATGATCGGGAACAGCCGCCCGGCGACGACCTCGCCCCAGTGCCCGATCGCGAGCAGTTGGTCGTCGTCGTTGGAGAGCTCAGCCAGCAGCGCGCAGATCGTGATGAAGATCCCACCTCCGACCCAGATCACGGCGGCCCCTACATGGAACATCTTGAAGACGGTGTACCACTGCGCGTCCGCCGCGAAGACGATGAAGACCACGACGAGCGCGACAGCGATGGCGGCGGTGACGTAAACGGACGTGCGGCGGCGCGCGTCAGGGGGTGCAGCAGCAACCTGACCCATTGCGCCCTCTCGGTTGAACGACCCCCTCGCGAGAGAGCCTAGCGTCCTCAGGCGACGGCGACTACCCGCTCCTCGCCCGCACCGCGGTACTCGTCTCCGAGCTTCGCGCGCAGTGTCCGCTCCAGCTCGCCGCTTGCCTCGAGCTCCTCGACGATGTCGGCGCCGCCGACGAGCTCACCGCGGACGAAGACCTGCGGGATCGTCGGCCAGCCGGAGAGGGCCGACAGCTCCTCGCGAATCCGCGGGTCCGGGAGGATGTCGACCGCGGTCACCGGCGCGCCGGCCCGCCGCAGTGCCTCGAGGGCGCGATGCGAGTTGCCGCACATTACGAACTGCGGCGTGCCCTTCATGAACAGCGCCACGTCCTCCGTCTCGATGATCTCCTTGATCTGGTTGTGCATCTCCGTCACGTCGTTCCTTTCGTCTTGATCCGCAATTCGTGAATGGTGCCATCGGCGAGCGGGGTGGCGAGGGCGTCGTAGATGAGGCGGTGCTGCTCGACGAGCGTGAGGCCGTCGAAGCGCGAGCTCGCCACCGTCACCTGAAAGTGGTCGCCGCCGCCGGTGCGGTCCTCGACCGAGACCTCGTCGCCCGGAAAGGCGGCCTCGAGAAGCTCAGTGAGAGTTCTTGCGGCCATGCGCCAGGTACTCGAGCAGGTCGGAGCGGGTCAGCATGCCGGTCGGTTG
>JBKPQP010000197.1:0-6850 GCA_046734155.1 Actinomycetota bacterium
TCCGACTGCCAGACGGAAAACTCATTCCCGTCCGGATCCTTCGCGTGCGCGAACCAGCCCATGCTCGGCACGGGCATCTTCTCGTCGGTCTCACCACCGAGGTCGCGGATCTTGTCTAGCTCCGCGTCGATGTTGTCGGCCTCGAAGTAGACCCGGATGCCCTTGTCCTCGCTCGGATAGATCGCGCCGCCGGGCTCGCCCTCGAACATGTGGTACTCGGGCGCGCCTTCCTGCCCCTCGGCGTAGTTCTTGAACGACCAGCCGGTCAGCTTCCCCCAGAACTCGGTCGACCGGCCCGTGTCCCCGGAGGGGATCTCGATGTGGACGATCTTGCCCTTCACTCCCTCTCCTTTCGTTGGCCTCTTTCCCTCCCGAGGCTACCGCAAGCGGGGTCGGGCCTAGGGCTGGGTCACGTGTGCGAGAACCCGGTCGAGTGGGCGCGGAATCCGTTCGTCGTCGAGCGCCTCGACAAGCAGGCGTGCGTAGCGGATCTTCCGGCTTCCGCCGCTGCCCATGAAACGCCTCAGCTGCTCCTCGACGGGTCGGCCTCTCCATTCCGGCTGGTTCTGAAGCGTGCGAAACGACCCGAGATCGCCTTCGGACTCGACCACCTCTTCGACCGCCGCTGCCCCGAGCGCGCGGATCAGCTCGTCCTCGAGGTCCTCCACGCAGACGAAGAAGCCGAGCTTCTCCATGTCGTCGCGCGTGAGGTTCTCGCCGAGGCCTGCGCGCTCGAGCTCGCGCGCGAAGTCATCCTCCTCGCCGGCGTCGCAGAGACCCGCTAGCCTCAGCCCCTGAGGAACGAACACAGCGAGAAAGCGCCCGATCGCCTGCGCGCCGCCCATCGGCACGAGCGAGATGCCGGCCGCGTCCGTGTCGATCCCGCGCCGCTCGGCCAGCGTCTCGATCGCGACCATGTCGCTCGTCCCCTCGACGAGGATCGCTGCGCGCGGACTAGAGCTCAAGGGTCGGGAGGTCCAGCTCGTCCTCGCTCTCGATGGCAGCGAGCGCGATCGCGAGATCCTGGATCGCAAGGCCGGTCGAGTCGAAAGTCGTGATCTCGTCGTCGGACTCGCGGCCCCGTGCATCGCCCGAGAGAACAGCGCCGAGCTCGGTCACGCCACTCCGTTCGAGCTTGCCGGCCTCGACCGCGTGCACGAGCTCGCCGTTGTGGCTCGCCTGCTCCCAGTCGTCGGCGAAGATCCGGGTGCGCAGCAGCTCGTCGACTGCGATCTCCGCCTTGCCAGGACCGTCCGCGCCCATCAGGCTCACATGCTGGCCGGGTCGGAGCATGCCTTCGGAGAGCAGCACCTCGTGGCCGGGCGTCATCGTCACGAGCAGGTCCGCGGCGACCGCCTCCTCCCGAGTCGCGGTGCGTACGCCGAGCTGTGCTGCCGCGCTATGGGCTCGGTCCGAGTCGAGGTCGTAGAGCGCCACGTCCCGTTCACGGGCGACGAAGGTCCGAGCCGCGGCTATTCCATTCACACCTGCTCCGACCACGGCCGCCGTATTTGCGTTCGACCGCCCGAGCGTCTCCGCGGCGAGCACCGCGGCCGCACCGGTGCGCAGCGCCGTCACCGCGCCCGCGTCCAGCGCCGCGCGCAACGCGCCGTTCGATGCGTCCGAGAGGAGCACGAGCCCCATCACCGTCGGGAGACCCTGCGCCGGATTCCCCGGAAACGACGTCACCCATTTCAGGAGGGCATGTCCTCCGCCCAAAGCAGGCATGGCCCGGAAGTCCCCGGCCGGATAAGCGGGCACGTAGACCTTGGGCGGCATCGTCCATTCGCCGCGCGCGTAGGCCACGAACGCGTCGCGAACGGCGTCGAGCGCCCGCGCCGGCGAGACCGCCGCGTTGACCTGTTCCGCCGAGAAAACGGGAACCCGGCTCAAACGGTCTTCACGGCCGCGATCAGCTTCTCCATCGCTGCCTTGGCGTCGTCGAACAACATCACCGTCTTCTGGTCATAGAAGAGCGGGTTGTCGATCCCCGCGAACCCGGGCGACATCGAGCGCTTGATCACCACCACGTTGTGCGACTTGTCGACGTCGAGGATCGGCATCCCGTAGATCGGGCTTCCCGGCTGGTTGCGCGCGGCGGGATTGACGACGTCGTTCGCGCCGACGATCACCGACACGTCCGTCTGCGGGAACTCCGGATTGATCTGCTCCATCTCGACGAGCTCGTCGTACGGGACGTTCGCCTCGGCGAGCAGCACGTTCATATGCCCCGGCATGCGGCCGGCGACCGGGTGGATCGCGTACTTGACGTCGACGCCCTTCTCCTCGAGCAGCTCAGCGAGGTTGCGCACGTCGTGCTGCGCCTGGGCGACCGCGAGCCCGTAGCCGGGGACGAAGACGACCCGCCGCGCGTACGCGAGCATGACTGCGACGTCGTCGGCTGTCGCGGAGCGAACCGTCTGGCCGTCCGAGCCGGCCGCGGCAGCCGCCGCGGTGGCGTCGAGCTTGCCGAACGCGCCGAAGAGGACGTTCGCGATCGAACGGTTCATCGCCTTCGCCATCAGCGTCGTGAGCAGCGTTCCCGACGCGCCGACGAGCATCCCGCTCACGATCAGGACGTTCGAGTGCAGCACGAACCCGGTCGCTGCGGCCGCGAGCCCGGTGAACGCATTCAGGAGGGAGATCACGACCGGCATGTCCGCACCGCCGATCGGCAGTACGAACACGATCCCGAAGAGCGCTGCGATGAGGATCGCCGCCGCGAGCAGCCAGAAGCTGACCGTCGCCATCGCCACGGCGCCGAGCGCGATCGAGCCGAAGAACAAGAGCGCGTTCCCGATCTGCTGGCCCGGGTACGTGATCGGCCGCCCGCTGATCAGATCTTGCAGCTTTCCGAATGCGACGAGCGAGCCCGCGAACGAGATCGAGCCGACGAGCGCCGAGAAGACCGTCGAGACGCCGCGCTCGACGCCGACGTCCCCGTTCAACGCCCAGACCGTGTGGAACTCGACGAGCGAGATGATCGACGCCGCCCCGCCACCGACGCCGTTGAACAGCGCCACCATCTGGGGCATCGCGGTCATCTTCACCTTGCGCGCGCCGACGACGCCGATCGCCGAGCCGATCGCCATTCCGGCCGCCATCCACCAGTAGCCGGTCACGACCTCCTCGAGCGAGAGCGTGACGATGACCGCCCAGAGCATCCCGGCCGCGCCAATCTGCACGCCGAGCCGCGCGTGGCGGGGCGACGAGAGGAAGCGCAGCGCGAGGATGAACGCCGCGATCGTGAACAGGTAGAGGAGGTTGGCGGTGGTGGTGCTCACTCGTCGCCGGGCTTCTTCTTGAACATCTCGAGCATCCGGTCGGTGACGACGAACCCGCCGACGACGTTCGCCGATGCGAGCACGACGGCGATGAACGACAGGATCCGCATGAACAGGCTCGGATGCGGCGTGCCCATGACGATGATCGCGCCGACGATGACGATCCCGTGGATCGCGTTCGTTCCCGACATGAGCGGCGTATGCAGCAGCGTCGGCACCTTCGAGATCACCTCGAAGCCGACGAACGCGGCCAGGACCAGAATCGTCAGCTCGGTCACGAGCTGTGCGCTCATGCAGGCACCTCCTCCTTCCGTGTGACGCATGCGCCGGCCGTGATCTCGTCCTCGAAGTCGAGCTTCAGCTCGCCCTCTGGCGCGAGGTGGTTGACGAGCGCGGTGACGTTGCGCGCGTAGAGCTGGCTCGCGTGGTACGGCATCGAGCTCGGGAGGTTCGTCGGGCCGAGGATCGTGACGCCGTTGTGCGTGATCTCTTCATCGGCCTCGGTCAGGTCCGCGTTCCCGCCGGCCTCGGCTGCGAGGTCGACGATCACCGACCCCGGTCGCATCGACTCGATCGCCGACTGCGGGATCAGCTTCGGCGCCGGCCGGCCGGGGATGAGCGCGGTCGTCACGACGACGTCGAACTCGCCGATCCGCGCCTCGAGCTCTTCCTGCTGCTTGCGTTGCTCGTCCTCGGACAGCTCGCGCGCGTAGCCGCCCTCGGTCTCCTCGCCGACGACGCCGAGCTCGAGGAACGTCGCGCCGAGGCTCTCGACCTGCTCCTTGACTGCGGGCCGGACGTCGAAGCCGGAGACCACTGCACCCAGCCGCCGCGCTGTCGCGATCGCTTGCAGCCCGGCAACGCCGGCTCCGATGACGAGCACCTTCGCCGGCACGACGGTGCCCGCCGCGGTCACGAGCATCGGGAGAAATTTCGGCAGCCGGTCCGCGGCGAGGACGACGGCCTTATAGCCGGAGACGGTCGCCTGCGACGAGAGCGCGTCCATCGACTGCGCACGGGTGATGCGGGGAATCGACTCCATCGCGAACGCGGTCACGCCGCGCGAGGCGAGGCGCTCGATACCTTCCTGGTCGGTTAGTGGCTGGAGGAAACCGATCAACACCTGGCCATCGCGCAGCTTGCCGACCTCGTCGTCGCTCGGCTTGCGCACCTTGGCGACGAGGTCGGCGGACCACGGCTCGCCGATCGAAGCGCCCGCTTCGGTAAATGCTGCGTCCGTGAACGAGGCCGCCTCGCCGGCGCCCTGCTCGACGACGACCTCCACGCCCTCGAGCTTGGAGACGAGCTCCGGCACGAGCGCAACCCTCCGCTCACCCTGCGCGGTCTCCTTCGGCACGCCAAGCTTCATGGACGCCGAACTCTAGAGCGTGGTGTTGCCCACACACGGGTCGAGCGGTCATTTCCGACGGACACGTGCAGAGCCCGCGTCCTGACGACGGTATCGCAAGCGTTGCCTTAGCGGGAGGCAGGGATCGGCCCGCCAAGCTTGAACCGGAGTTCGGTGGGAAGCCTCACGGCACTCTCGGCTGCGATCGAAGCACGCGACCCGTACGCGAAGGGTCACTCGTCGCGCGTGACCGTGTTCGCGCAGGCGATTGCGCGCGCACTGCGCCTCGAGAAGGACCGGATCGCAGTGCTGCGCCTTGGGGCGCTCCTGCACGACGTCGGCAAGCTCGTCGTACCGTCCTCGGTTCTCCTCAAGCGCGGCCCGCTGACCGACGAGGAGCTCGGCCTCATGCGCCGTCATCCGGCTGCCGGTGCACGCATGCTGCGTACGCTCGGGGCGCCCGAGACGATTCTGCCGCTGGTCCTCCACCACCATGAGCGCTGGGACGGAGCCGGCTACCCGACGGGCCGTCGCGGCGACGACATCCCGCTCGAAGCACGAGTCCTCTGCATCGCCGACTCGTTCGACGCGATGACGTCGACGCGCCCGTATCGCTCGACCTGGACTCCGGACGAGGCGCTCGAGGAGCTCGAGCGCTGCGCGGGCTCGCAATTCGACCCGGAGCTCGTGCGTGCTTTCGCGAAAGCCTGGGCCGAGGCGGGCCTCGGCGTGCTGGTCTGGCAAGAAGCCGAAGCCAGCTAGGTGGCGCACTACCTGTTCAACTTCGCCAAGACGGACTCGAGTGGCCCGGCCCCGCGCGAAGCAGCCGCTGCACTCCTCCGGGCGAGGATGTGGGGCGTGGAGGCAGACGAGGCGCACGGCGGCTCGCTTGCGCTCGGCGACCTTGCTCTCATCTATCTCGCCGCACCGGAGCGACTGTTCATCGGACGCGCCGAACTTGCCTCAGGCGTGCACGAGTGGACAGCAGCCGAGGCAGGGGCGTATCCAGGCGATTCCGCCGGTGGAGTACTGCTTGCTCAGGTCGAGGAGTGGGACCCGCCGGTGCCAATGAGTGCCGTGCTGTCGCAGATCGACCAGTCAGAGAAGGCCAGGGCCGACTTCGACGTGGGCGTCGTTCGAATCACCGATGGTGAGTATGAGACCGCGCTTGCTGTGGCGGCTGCGAACGTTCCGAAGCGCGTCACCTAGGCTTTCTCGGTCAGCGATGCCGGAGGTGCCGTCTTGAAGCGAACGGGGTTCATCGACCACGTCGGGATCGGTGTTCCGGATCTCGCTGCGACCAAGGAGTACTACGACGAACTCATGTCCGTGCTCGGGCTCTGCGAATGGTTCGAGACAGGCCCGGGAGGACCGCTCAACTACGGGCCTGACGGCGCCCTGGGGTCGCAGCTCTTCTTTTACGAGGCGGATGACGCCGGAACCTACTCGCGGACACAGACCGGCCTCCATCATCTTGCGTTCCTGGTCGCGAGCAGAGCGATCGTCCGGGAGGCGCATCAGTGGGCATCCGCGCGGGGCGCCCTCATATTGGACGAACCGCAGGAGTTCCCGCAGTACGGCGAGCACTGCTTCGCGACGTATTGGCTCGACCCGCACGGCTTCAAGCTGGAGGCGGTTTGCCACCAGCCTGAGGAGAGCTAGTCAGAGCGTCGACCAGACCTCGAGCTTCGACTTCGTCCGGCGGATCACCTCGTCGGTGAACTCGGACGTCCCCGCGTGGCCGGCGAGGTCGGCGGTGCGGATTCCTTCGGCGATGGCTTCGAGTGACGCTTCGCGAATCGCTCGCGACGCCACCTCCGCCTCGTCGCCCGCATAGCCGAGGACGGCCGCTCCGGCGAGGATCATCGCCAGCGGGTTCGCGACGTTCTTCCCCTGGAGCGCGGGCGCGGTGCCGTGCGCGGCCTCGGCCATGACCGCCGTGACCGAGGCCGGATCGTCCTCCGCGAACGCGACGAGCAGCGACTCCGCGCCCGCGATCGACCCGAACAGCGGCAGCACGAGGTCGGACAGGATGTCGCCGTCGCGGTTCAGCGACGGAATCACCAGCGGATCGCCCGCCGTGGCGACGAGCAACGCGAAGGTCGCGTCGATCAACTGCGGCTCGTAGGGCACGTCCGGATGGCGCTCGGCCGCAGCATCCATCTCCTCCTTGAGCATGCCCTCGTAGACCGGGCTGACCGTGTACTTGGGGCCGCCG
>JBKPQP010000198.1:0-14231 GCA_046734155.1 Actinomycetota bacterium
GGTCTCGTGCACGTCGACCGGCGGCGTGAAGCCGGTCGCTCGACCGCCGTTGCCGCTGCTGCGCAGAATCTCATCCATCAGGCGAAACGGCGCGGCGAGAAACGGATCTCGGATCAACAGGTTCGCCATTCCACACCTCCATTCGGATGATTCGCTGTCGTCGTGAAATCAAGTAGGCCCCGCCGGCCGGCGTTCAAGCCCCCACATTCCGTTGCTGACTACCAGCGGCCGAGCAGCAGCGAGCGGACGATGGTCAAGAGCTCCTCAATATCTCCACGCACCCGCACCGACCACAGGTCGTCGTCGTTCGCGACCGCCGGCCCGGCACGGCCGGCCGCCGACGAGGGTCGCGAGCCAAGCACGATGTGGTGCGAGCCCGGCCCTGCATAGTGGGCCGTCCTCCCCGCTTCCTGTTGGGAGAGCGGATGCTGCCGGTCGTAGCCGGCACGACGTCCCGGATCGCGCAACACCTCATAGGCGTCGCTCACCGCCTGGAACCGCTCCGAGCCAGCGCCGGAGCCTCCGCCGTCCGGATGCGTCAACCGCGCCGCTCTCCTGTAAGCGCGAGCGATCTCGTTCGGCGACGCCTGCCGGCGCACACCCAACACGACATAGGGATCCAGATCCTTGCGACTAGTCATCGTCTTCCTAAATATGCCCCGGAACCACGTTTGCCAGATCAAGGTGGGTGCCTGAAAGACGAACGCCGACGACTACTCGCAGACGTGAGACCTGCGTAACGATCCCAGCACCGGCCGAGGAGGTGACGCCCTTTGCCCGTCCAGCAGGCCGTCTACGAGCCCCTGCCACTCCCCGACGTCGCGAGCGACGGCGCATGGTCGCCCCAAATCGACGTCCGCGAGCTCCCCGACGATTACATCGTCCTTGTCGACCTGCCGGCGTCGACCCGAAGCCGTTCATGTCAGCTCGGAGAAGACAGGTTGACGATCGAAGGCACCCGCGGTGACCGCCTGCACGCAGGCGGCGTTCCCTACCGCCTCGAGCGGCCTGCCGGCACACTCCGCCTATCCGTGCTGCTCCCCGGACCCCAGGACCGGACCCAGATCCGCACGAGGATCGCGACGGCGGGCTCCAGATCCGCGTCCCAAAACGAGACGATGTTGGCGGCACCGACAGGGAGTTCGGAGTCGAGGAGCAAGCAGCCTGTTGAAGTACTTGGGCATTGAGAGCTCCTTCCCGGACGCCTGGAGTGCAGCGCCCGGTTGCCTGTATGTCGTCACCAGGCTCGCGATGCGGGCGACGCCGATCCATGGACGCGAGATGGGCGCTCGATGGAAAGCCCCGGGGCGGGGTAGGCAGAGGGCTCTACAAGACTTGCAAGTAATAGAACTCTAAGAATCGAGGCGCGGCGCCAACTCATCGACGGATCGTGCGTCTTCTGTTCTTCGCATGAGTGCTGCCTCGACCACGGACGGACGGCAAGCGATTGACGCCAGAGTGGCGGGCGCAGCGCCGCGTCGGCGCGTGCGCGCCCGGTGGGCGTGGTTCGCCGGCGGTGACGACTTCGTCCTGCGGAAGGTGCCCAGCGAGGCGAGCTTCCTCAACGGGCTGGGCATGTGGGTCGCGGGGATGGCGGTCGTCAGCGGCTTCGGGATGACCGTCGCCGCAAGCCAGTGGTGGAGCACGTCGATCACGAGCGTCCTGTGGGTGCTCCCGCTCTGGGCCGTCCTCTACTGCCTGATCGAGCGCCTCGTCCTGAAGAGCTTCGGAACGAGCTGGGCGTGGAACCTGGTGCTCACTATCCCTCGCCTCGTGCTCTCGCTCGCAATCGCGCTCGTGATCGGGCTGCCGGTGGCGCAGGTGATCTACAGCGGGTCGATCAACGACGAGCTGAGCAAGACGACGACGGCGCGGATCCACGAGGCGACCAACCAGATCACGCGCACCTACGAGGCCAAGATCGCCGCGGCGCAGAAGGAGATCGCCACGGCCCAGGCCAAGGAGGCGCGCCTCCAACGACAGGTCACGAACAGCCGCTTCCTGGCCGACTGCGAGGCCGGCCTTGCGAGCTGCTCACAGACCCATAAGCTCGGCCGCGGGCCCTACTACAGGCGTGACGCCCGCCGGGCGGCCGCTGCGGCGGCGGAGTTGAAGCGAGCCCGCCCGCAGATCGAGGCGACGATCGCCGCGAACCGCCAGAAGATCGCGACCTGGCGGGTCGCCGAGAGCAGCCAGCTCGCCAACCGGGTCGCGACGATCAAGGCCGACCGCGACTTCCTCGCCCGCCAGGCGGCGCTCGACCGCGTCGAGAAGGCGAGTCCGGCCGTGACGAAGTACGTCGAGTTCTTCCTCGCGTTCCTAATCGCGATCGACCTGGTCGCGCTCATGCTCAAGCTCACCCATCTCTTCAGCACCGGCGGCGCCTACGAGCGCAGCGCGGCCGCGCTCCGCGCGAATGACCTCGTCGAGGTGCACCGTCTCCAGGAGCGCGCCACGGTCCTCACAAACCGCATCACGCTGGAGTCGCAGGCCCAGCAGGACGCAGACGCGCGCAGGATCCCGGACAGGATCTCAGGCGAGCCCGAGCTCGCGAGCGATCTGCTCGGGCTGACCGAGCGCCCGAACGGCCGCCCGTCGCTCGGCGGCCCCGCGGCCGCCACGCCGCTCGGCGACTGACGGGCCGCTAGCCCGCAAAGCTCGTCATCCGCGGCAGCTCTACAGTCCCGCAAATCGCCGCGCCTTCATTCGCTGCAGCACCCCTCTCCGGCGTTCGTCGCGCTCGCCGCGCAACCGCGCTTGTCTTCGCGATTCACGGGTGCGTCGTGGGGAGCTTCGTCGCCCGGATTCCGTGGATCGCCTCGCACGTCGGAGTCGAGGTCGGCCAACTCGGGCTCGCGCTGCTCATGCTGGGGGTCGGGGCGCTGCTCGCAATGCCGTTCGCGGGCCGTCTCGCCCACCGATATGAGCTCCGCGCGCTCGTCACCGCGACAATCGTCGCGTTCTGCGCCAGCCTCGTCCTGACGGCATTGCCGACGTCGCTCGCGTTGCTCTGCGTCGCTTTTCTCATCTTCGGCGCGACGGCGGGGCTTGCAGACATGGCGATGAACACGCAGGGCGTACTCGTCGAGAAAGCGCTCGCCACGTCCGTCATGTCGAGCCTGCACGGCTTCTGGAGCGTCGGCGTCCTGGTCGGCTCGGTCACGTCGGCGCTCTCCTCGTATGCCGGGATCGACACACGCCTCCAATTCGCCGCCACATCGATCGTCCTCGCGGCGGTCGGAGCCTGGGCGGCGCGGTTCCTTCTCGACGACCCGACCAGCAGAGAGACGGCGGCGCCGCCTGCCTTCGCCTTGCCCACACGACCAGTCCTGCTCATTGGGCTCGTCGGTCTCTGCGCTATCTTCGGTGAACAGGCGGGAGCGGACTGGTCCGCGCTCTACATCCAGCGGGAGCTCGGCGGCTCCGCCAGCGTCGCAGCGCTCGCTGTTTCGGCGTTCGCCATCACGATGGCAGCGGTCAGGCTCATCGGTGATCGCGTGATCGGGCGGCTGGGGTCGGTTCGGACGGTACGGGTCTCAGGAGCGTGTGCGGTCACTGGAGCCTTGGCCGTCGTCTTGGCGCCTAATCTGGCCATCGGGCTCCTCGGGTTCGCGCTTCTGGGCATCGGAGTCGCCGTCGTCGTCCCACTCGTGTTCGCGGCGGCAGGCCGCGTCGGGCCTCATCCTGCGCGCAGCATCGCTGGGGTCGCCGGCGTCGCCTACGCAAGCGGCCTCGTCGCACCAGGCGTGATGGGTGGCATCGCGGCGGTGTCATCCCTGACCGCGTCCTTCTTTCTGGTCGCCGTCCTCACAGCGATCATGGCGCTCGCTGCCGGCGTGCTCAGGCACAGTTGAGCGACCTGACGGCGCGAGCCACAGCGTCCTTGCGTAGGGTTCCTGCCCGTTAGGGGGAGTCAAAGCAAGGAGGGAATCAATGAAGCGTCTACCGCGGCCGCGGCGCTCGCTGTGGCTTGTCCTCGGGCTGGTGATCGGGGTGCTGGCGACAGCCGCCACGATGGCCGTCGCCGGGCTTCAGCCCGCGGACCTCAACTTCACACCGCGTTCCGAGTCGCAGATGCAGAACATCGACGTCGGTCGGGCGTGGGCCAAGAACTACTACGGCGCTCATAACGCCGCTTCGGGCCCCAACGGGGCGTGGGCCACGCCGCTGAACCTGGACAGCAACTACGCGAACGAGGCGCGCTCGGTCGCCTCGCATGGCGAGAACTGGCTGCATGCACGAAGGCACGTCTCGCACCGCGCGATCGTGCTCGACGTCGACGACACGACGTTGACCACCTGGAACTACGAGCTCTACAGCAACTGGGACTTCAACCCGACCACGAACGCCCAGTTCGTCGGCCTGACGAGTGGCAACTGGACCGGGAACGCGTTCCCGGCCACGCCTGGAATGGTTGACCTGGCCAGTCGCGCCTCGGCCCTGGGCTACGCCATCTTCTGGATCACCGGGCGCGGCGATTCGCAGCACCTCGCGACGATCGCCAACCTGCAGAACGACACCGCGGCCGGGCTGCCGAACCTCGACACCGTGACCATCAGCGGGCAGACCATCCCTGAGGTCGACGCCGGCTACGTGGCGCCCACGCCACTCAACACCGGCCACGGCGGCTTCACCGACGGCCTGTTCACCAAGCCGCCGATCGGCTCGTACCCGGCGTACCTCGACACGCCGCAGTTCTGCGGGCCGTTCATCCACGCCAATCCGCCGCAGTCGTGTCCGACGATCCAGTACAAGTCCGGGACCCGCGCCTATATCGAGTCGCAGGGCTACGACATCGTCGGCAACTTCGGCGACCAGTTCAGCGACCTCCAGGGCGGCTTCGCGGACAAGACCTTCAAGATGCCGAACCCGAACTACTACCTCCCGTAGACGGAGTAGAAGCTCGAACGAGCCGCTCCCCTCGCGAGAGCGTCCGAGGGGAGCGGCGAGCTCACATCTTCCGGAGACTTACATGAGGCTTTCGAGGCGAGTCGCGCATTTCAACCGACGCGTCACCAACCGCATCCAGGGGTTGTATGCATGGCTCCTGCCGCCTTGGGCAGTCATCGTCCACCGTGGCCGACGCTCGGGCCGCAACTATCGAACGCCGCTCTTTGCATTCAGACGCGATCGGACAATCGTCATCGCGCTGCTCTACGGCGAGGAGCGGATTGGCACCGCAATTTACGGGCGGGGGGCGGGCAAGTGATCCGTGGGGGACGCACCTTCAGCGTTCGCCCGCCGGAGGTCATCGACACGAGCACCGCGGGCCCACTGCTCGCGCGACTGTCGCGGCCGGAACGCGCATACTGCCGGCTCGCCGAGAAACTCGCGATTCTCGAGCTCGGCGACCGCTTGCCCGGCTTCGGGCCCGCCGTGCCCCGGAGCAGTAGCCTGATCGGCTGATGAAGCCGCGAATCTTCCTCGGGTCGTCCGGGCAGCAGGAGAAGCTCGTTCAGGCGCTGACCCGCGGGCTCCAGGACATCGCGGACGTCGACCCGTGGACGACGGTCTTCAACCCGGGCGTCTCCACCCTCGAGCGGCTCGTCGAGCTCACCCGCGAGGTCGATTTCGCCGCGTTCGTCTTCGCCCAGGACGACTGGACGACCAGGGGAGCGTCGCCCGACGCCGCCTCGGGAGAGGCCTCACCGCGGGACAACGTCGTCTTCGAAGCCGGCCTCTTCGGCGGTGCGCTCGGCATCCGCCGCACATTCATCCTCCACGCGAACGGCGCCAAGCTCCCCACCGACCTGCTCGGTTTGACCTCGATCCGCTATGACCCCGACACCACGCCGGCCGTCGTGCGCCAGATCAACCAGAAGCTCCGGAACGCGATCGAGGCGGAGGGGCGGATCGGCCGCCTCGAGGGCGACTGGTGGCAGCTGTCACTCACCGCCCGAACGGAGCTCGAACCGTCAGCGGTGTCGCTCCTGACGATCAGCCGTGATCGCGCCGGCGCGCTCGAGGTCGCCGGACGGTCATGGCAGGCCGACGGCACGCTGTCCGCGCGCTACTGGAGTGAGGCGTCGAAGGAACGTGTCGATCCGGCCAGCATCTTCTACTTCTGGAGGGGCGAACGGCCCCGCGACCCGAACGCTCCCCAGCTCGAGGGGACCGGCGAGATCAAGCTCGAGAGCGTCGACCGCGCCGACGGCTACTGGACGACTCGCTCCGACGGCGGCGACGCCTTCCACGCCCGGACCTCCGGTATCTACCTCCGTGCCGATCCAGGCGACAAGGCCGTGCTGGACGGCAACGACGCGGCCGAGCGGGCAGCGCTCATCGAGCGGCGTCTCGACGAGTGGAGGTCGTTGGCGAGCTCCTGACGTCGAATTACTCGGTGCTGTCCGGTAGGGCCGGCTGGTCGGTGGGATAGACCCCGACCGCGAATCCATACACCGTCCCGCCCGATCGCGGAAGCTGTTCGAACTCTGCGACCAGTTCGGCCATCCGCTCCCAGAAGTCCGAGGCCTGCGCCTCCGAGATGCGGGCGTGCCGGATGAAACCCCACAGCTTGCCGTCCAGGTAAGCGGCGGCCGACTCCCCGGCGGCAACCTCGAAGTCGTTGAAGTCGCGAGGGAGCTGATCGCCACCGGGGCCTCGCTCGACGCCGACGTAGAACATCCGTGCCGTGCGGCCGTAGAAGCGCTCCTCGATCGCTCGGACGCGCCGGGTCCGCACCACCCGCACCAACCCGGCGTCGTGGAGCACCTTGACATGGTGGGCCACGGTGCTCTTCGGTCGCTCGAGGGCGGCCGCCAGCTCGCTTACGGTCGCCGCGCGCTCGTGGAGCATGCCCAGGATCGTGGTGCGAAGGGGATGGCTGATCGCCTTCACCTGGAAGGGCTCGGTGAGTGCGATTCGATCGGCGAGCTCGTAGTCCGGCGGAGACGACTTGCGTGCCATGATCCGAATAGACTAACATTGCAGAATGTTCCAATTTATTGGATCGATCACTGAGGAGGCTTAGCAATGACCGAAGTAGTGCTCTACCACCACGTCCAGGGCCTGACCGAGGGAATGCGCTCCTTCGCAGGCGAGTTGCGACAGGCGGGGCACACCGTGCATACGCCCGACCTGTTCGACGGGCAGACCTTCGACACCATCGATGAGGGCATGGCCTTCGCGCGCGAGGCGGGCTTCGGCCCGCTGGCCGAGCGCGGATTGGCCGCGGCCGAAGGAATCCCACACGATGCGGTCTATGCGGGCTTCTCCTTCGGGGTAATGGTCGCCCAGCAGCTCGCGCAGACCCGGCCCGACGCCGGTGGCGCCCTGCTCGTGTCTGGGTGCCTCCCAGTCTCCGAGTTCGGGGACGCATGGCCCAGCGGCGTCCCTGCGCAGGTTCACGGCAAGCAGGCCGACCCGTTCTTCGACGAAGACCTCGAAGCCGCTCAGTCGCTCGTCGAGTCGGCCGGCCAGGCCGAGCTCTTCCTCTATCCGGGCGAGGAGCACCTCTTCGCCGACTCCTCGCTTCCGGCATACGACGCCGGCGCCACGGCGTTACTGACCGAGCGCGTGTTGACGTTTCTCGACACGACCCGCGTCGACGGGAGGAGGTAAGTCCAGCGGTGATTCGGCCTACCTGTCAGGTCAGTTGGGGTACTCGTCCTTGCGGTAGCTGAGGGGATCCTCCGGCTGCGGCTTCGGCGTCCGATCGAGCAGGAAGTTGAAGAACGGAGCCACGAACGGATCCGGCGCCGTCACGGTGTACGTGTGGTAGACGGTGCCGTTCTCCCGCGCGAACGCGATGTAGCCGGGCGCCTCGCGCAGACCGTCCTTCAACTCGGCGCCCACCTGCGTCGACCAGAACTCGAGCCACTCCGGCGGGCTCTCGATCATCTCCTTGACCTCGGGGATCTGCTGCGCCTGCTCCTCGGTCAGAGCGAGCCCGAAGTCGAAGGGGAACTCGGACCCGTTCGTGGACACGTACGGAAAATCCCAGCCCATCCGCTTCTTGTACGCGATCAGCCGATCGATCGGCGCGCGCGAGAAGCAGATGAAGGTCACGTCGCGCTTGTTCATGTGCAGCACTCCGCCGTCGAATCCGTCCGCGAGGCTCGTGCAGCCAGGACAGGCTCCGAGCGTGTACTTGGGCCCGTACATGATGTTGTAGGCGAGCAGCTGCGTTCGGCCGTCGAAGAGATCCGCGAGTGACTTCTTGCCGTCCTCGGTGTCGAACTCGTACTCCTTCTCCACCCGCACCCAGGGCAGCTCGTGCCGCCGCTTCTTGATCTCCTCGTCGCGCTGCGCCTGCTCGGCCTCGAGCTTGGCGAGCTCGTCGCGCGCCGCTTGCCACTCGTCGTTGGTTCCGACCCGGTGCTCTTGCATCTCAACCCTTCCTGTCGAATCAGCGACTAGGACCGCCCTCGCGGTCGAATCTCATCGCTCTCAGCTCACCGCCTTCTTCACGAGCCTGGCGATCTTCGCCTCTTCGGCGTCGGTTATGTCCTTCAGCGCGAAGTCGGTCGCCCACATAACTCCGTCGTCCAGGTTCGCCTGATCGCCGAACCCGAGCGTCGCGTATCTCGACTTGAACTTCGCCGCGCTCTTGAAGAAGCAGACGACCTTGCCGTCGCTGTCGGCGTACGCGGGCATTCCGTACCAGGTCTTCGGCATCAGGTCGGGCGCGTTGGCCTTGACGATCGCGTGCAGCCGCTTGGCCATGGCGCGGTCCTTTCCCTTCATCTCGGCCACCTTCTCGAGCAACGCCTTCTCGCCGTCCGCCTTGCTCGCCTCCGTCTTCAGCTCGCGGGCCCGTTCCTTCATCGCGGCACGTTCCTCGGCGGAGAATCCCTCGGACTTCTTGCTCTTCGTAGGGCTCATGGAAACCTCCTCGGACTGACTTGGATTCTTACGCTGCGATCTTCGCGAGCACCGCGTCGATGCGCGCGAAGCCGGACTTCGCGCCCTCCTCGACGCCGTACTGCATGGTCGTGTCCCGCTCCTCGGTCGTCTCGAAGTGCATCGTCTGGGTGAGCTTCGTCTGCTCGCCGAGATCTTCGAACTCGAGCGTCTGCAGGTGGTTCTGGAACGTCTGCACGAGGCGCTCGGGCGGCTCGACCTCGCGGAACTCGCCCTCGACGGGGCCGAAGGCGGTCTGGAAGCGATAGCTGCCGCCGGGTCGGACGTCCATCTCCTCGACGACGGTGCCGTCGCCCCACCATTCGGGGATCAGCTCCGGATCCGTCCAGACCGAGAAGACGTGTGCACGCGGCGCGTCGAAGATCCGCTCGACGCGGATCTCGAGCTCGTTCGGTGTGGTGACGGTCGTGGTGTTCACGTTGCTCCTTTCGTGCGTTCGACGACCTGAGCGAAGCGATCGAGCCGCTGCAGCCACGTGCTGATGCCCTCGAAGGCATAGGGCACGAGCGTGCACCTGCGGACGCGTCCCACCTTTTCGGTGGTCACGAGCTCCGCTTCCTCGAGCAGCCGGATGTGCTTCTTCATCCCGGTCAGTGACATGCCGAACGGCGCGGCGAGCTCGCTGATCGTCGCGCTCCCCGAGCCTAGCCGCTCGAGCACGGCGCGCCTGGTCGGGTCGCCCAGGGCCGCGAAGGCGAGGTCGATCGTAGGTGAATACTGAACCATTAAGTTCAGTATTGCACATCCCCGCAGAAGGCGCAAGCGTTACCGAGCAGCCGCTCGGCGGGCCCTTCGACAGCGGGCTCCCGAGTAACGTCTAGCGCAATGCGTCTACGGGACTGGGCGAATCGAATGAGGACGCGGGTGGCGCGAATCGGCGCGGATCCTCACGACGACGAGGAGCTGCGGGACCAAAAGGCGCTGCTGGTCACGATCTCGGTGCTCATCCTCCCGATCTCGGCGATCTGGGGCGCGCTGTACCTCGCGTTCGGATCGCCAATCGGCGTCGTCCCGTTCGTGTACTTCGCGATCCTGCTCGGAGCGATCGTCGTGTTCTCCCGGACGCGGGACTTCGACATGCTGCTCCGCGTCGGACAGCTTGACATCGTCTTCGCGCCCACGCTGTCGATGATCCCGCTCGGCGGATTCCTCGGCGCCGGCGGCGTCGGCCTCTGGGGGATCCTCGCGCCCCTCGCGGCGCTCGTGTTCAAGGACGTCCGGTCAGCTGTCCGCTGGTACGTGGCCTGGCTCGTCGTGTTCCTCGGGTCCGGAATCGCCGGCGCGATCATCGGCCCGGTCTGGGAACCGGTGCCCACCTGGTTCACGACCACGATGCTGGCGTTGAACATCACCGTCGGCGGCACGATGGTGTTCACGCTGCTCGCCGTGTTCGCAGGCCAGCGCCGCGCTGCGCTGGCAGCGCTCCGGGTGGAGCAGGCCAAGGCGGAGAACCTGTTGCTCAACATCCTGCCGCGCCCGATCGCCGAGAAGTTGAAGGCCGACAGCCAGCCGATCGCGGATCAGTTCGAGTCGGCCTCGATCCTGTTCGCCGACGTCGTCGACTTCACGCCGTGGTCGGAGCGGCTCCCGCCCGCCGAAGTAGTCGGCTACCTCGATCATCTGTTCAGCCACTTCGACGAGCTCGCGGAGAAGCACGAGCTCGAGAAGATCAAGACCATCGGCGACTGCTACATGGTCGCCTCGGGTGTACCGACACCACGCTCCGACCATGCTCGTGCGCTCGCGCTCATGGCGCTGGACATGCTCGACGCCATGCGTTCGGCGGACGAAATACGGCATCTCGGCCTCGAGCTTCGGGTCGGCATCAACTCGGGCCCGGTGGTGGCGGGCGTGATCGGCCGGAAGCGCTTCCTCTACGACCTCTGGGGCGACGCAGTGAACACGGCCAGCCGGATGGAATCCCACGGAACTCCGGGGCGGATCCAGATCACGCGGGCGACGTACGAATTGCTCGTCGACGAGTTCGAGTGCGAGCCTCGCGGGCCGATCCCGATCAAGGGGAAGGGCGAGATCGAAGCGTGGTATCTCGTCGGCCCCGCCGCAGAGGCCCGGCGCTCCGCTGCTTATTGAAAGAGCGTCAACTCGGGCTCGCGCTCGCCCCGCAGCACGGCCAGGTCGACCTCGACGCAGCGGATCGCGCGCGACTCGGCGAGCGTGACCGCCTGCGGCTTGATCGACTGCGCCGCTAGGACGCCTTGGCAATCCGCCTTCGCCGGGTCTTCCCGGATGAACCCGAGGTAGCGCGTCAGCTGCTCGACCGCCTCGATCGTCCCGATGCGCTTGATCTCGACCGCGACCCATTCGCCGTCGGTGTTCCTGCACATGAGGTCGACCGGACCGACCTCGGTCGGCCACTCCCGCCTTACGAGCGTCAACTCCTCGCCGAGCGCCGACGGCGCGGCTGCGAGCAGCTCCTGGAGGTCGCGCTCGACGCCGTCCTTCTGCAGTGCCGCGGACTCCCCCATGTCTTGCGCAACGTCGCTCAGGACCTCCGCGAGACGGATCTCGAGCACGTCCTCCGTCTTCGGCTTCCGCACCACGAGCACATCGCCCAGCTCATCGATCGACGTCGGTCCCGTCATCCAGTTCAAAGGCTTGTACCCGCCCACGTCGTCGTGGACGAGCACGGAGCCGTCGGCCTTGAGGATCAGGAGCCGCACGGCCTCGGGCAGGACGGCCGTCAGGCGGCCGGAGTAGCGGACCTCGCAGCGGGCGACGATGAGGCGCACCACAGCACCGTATTGCCCGGTTCGGACATGTCCGCTTAGGCTCAGCTCGCCGGGGCGAGCGCCGGAGCCTCGGCCTCCGGCGGGGCCGTCGCGATCTGCGCGTCGCGGCTGACCAGCGCGGCGTACCGCCCCCGGCCCGCGAGCAGCTGCTCGTGCGTGCCGGATTCGACGATGCGGCCGTGGTCGAGGACGATGATCTGGTCCGCGTCGCGGATCGTGGACAGCCGGTGGGCGATCGCGATCGTCGTCCGGCCCTCGGAGAGCCGGTCGAGCGCCTCCTGCACGAGCCGCTCCGTAGCCGTGTCGAGCGAGCTCGTCGCCTCGTCGAGGACGAGGATCGGCGGGTTGCGCAGGATCGTCCGGGCGATCGCGATCCGCTGCTTCTCGCCGCCGGAGAAGCGATAACCCCGCTCGCCGACGACGGTGTCGTAACCCTCGGGCAGAGCGGTGATCAGATCGTGGATGCGCGCCGCCCTGGCAGCGGCCTCGAGCTCCTCATCGGTCGCGTCCGGCTTCGCGAAGCGCAGGTTCTCGCGCACCGAAGCGTGGAAGAGATACGTCTCCTGCGAGACGACGCCGACCAGCCTGCTGAGAGCCTGGAAGCTGAGGTCCCGGACGTCGGTCCCGCCGATCGTCACCCGGCCACGGCCGACGTCGTATAGGCGCGAGGCGAGGTAGCCGAGAGTCGTCTTTCCGGAGCCGGTCTCGCCGACGATCGCGGTCGTCGTCCCTGCTGGAACCATGAACGACACATCTCGCAGCGTCCACTCGTCCCCGTAGCCGAACCAGACGTGGTCGTAGACGACGTCGCCCGCGGGGCCCTCGGCGATCGCATCGGGCTTCTCGTCGATGTCGACGGGCTGGTCGAGGTACTCGAAGATGCGGTCGAAGAGCGCGAGCGAGGTCTGCACGTCCAGGCTGACGCCGAGCAGCGACCCGATCGGGAAGAAGAGGCGAGTCTGGAGGGTCGTGAACGCGACCAGCAGCGGGATCGAGACGGCGGTCGAGCCGCCCGCCAGGAGGAGGCCTCCGAACCAGTAGACCGCCGCGGGCATGATCGCGAAGCTCGTCTGGATCGAGGCCATCACCCAGCGGCCGGCCATGCGCTGGCGCACCTCGAGGTCGGCGAGCCGGCTCGACTCCTCCTCGAACCGGTCTGCTAGCTCGTTCCCGCGCCCCATGGTCTTGCCGAGCAGGATCCCCGAGACCGAGAGCGATTCCTGGACGAGGCTCGAGATGTCGGCGAGAGTCTCCTGGGTCGTCTTCGCGATCTTGCGGCGCTCGTTGCCGACACGGCGCGTGAGGTATGCGAAGAGCGGGATCAGCGCGAACGCGAACAGCGCGAGCTGCCAGCTGAGCAGGAGCATGCCGACCATCGTCGCGACGACCGTCGTCGCACTCGAGGCGATCGACGTGGCGGTGTTGGTGACGACGTTCTGGACGCCGCCGATGTCGTTCGAGATGCGCGACTGCACCTCGCCCGTGCGCGTCCGAGTGAAGAACGCGAGCGAGAGGCGCTGCAGGTGCCGGAAGACCGCCGTTCGCAGGTCGTGCATCACGCGCTGCCCGACCTGGTTCGAGAACAGCGTCTGGAGCACGCCGAGCACGCCGACCGCGATCGCAATCGCGATGATCGCCGCGGAGTTGACCGAGAGCTCTCGCGTGTCGTTCGCACCGATCGCCTCGAGCACGCGCTTGAGCAGGAACGCCGGCAGCACTCCTAGGGCGGCCGTGAAGACGATCAGCGCAAGGACGCCCCCGAGCCGCAGCTTGTACGGGGCGAACAGGCGCCCGATGCGGTGCAGGTTCGACCGTCGCTTGGCCGGGTCGGCCGGCCGCTCCGGCATCTCGTCAGCGGTATGGAAGAACATGCCCACCGCCTCAGGGTACGCTCCGGGCGCGCCGAGGCCGCGCCCGCCGTCCGCGACCTTTACTCACGCGGGCAAGTGCTGCCGCGCCTCGGAGATCGCCTGCTCGAGCGTCAGCCCCGCTCCCGCGCGACGCTCGGCATCGTACTCGGCTCCCAGGCGCTCACGGGCTTCGGCCATCAAGCACTCGTAGCGCAGCCGCTCGTTGCCGAACATCCGGAAGCCGAGCCGCCGTTCCTGGTCCTCCGCGATTCCCCAGAGTCGAGCCGCCGCGCGATCGTCTCCCCGCAAGAGCAGCGCGCACCCGATGCCGGCGACGCAGTAGATCTGCACGCGCCGGCTCCCGGTCGAGACTGCGAAGTCGAGCGCTTCCGCAAAGCGAGGCAGCGCGGCGTCGGGATCTCGGCGATCGAGCGAGAGGTCCCCCTGACTGTGCAGCGTGCTCGTCAGCTGCTGGTCGAAGCCGAGCTCTCGCGCACGCCTCACCGTCTCTTCGAGCACTCGCTCGGCTTCGTCGAGGTCGCCGCGGTCGCGGTACGCGTCTCCCAGCCAGTGGAGCTCCGTCAGCACCAACGCTTCGGCGCCGGCTTGCTCGAAGAGCGGAAGCGCTTGCCTGTGGTACGCGATCGCGCCATCCAGGTCGCCGCGGCGCCACGCGATGCTGGACAACCAGCTCAGCGCCGCACCCAGCTCGTACGGGTCGTCCTGCGCGCGACGGAGCTCGAGGCCCTCCCGCCAGAACTTCTCTGCT
>JBKPQP010000199.1:0-6217 GCA_046734155.1 Actinomycetota bacterium
TGCGCCGCGACCCTCGATCGACTCCGCACCTGCCGCCACGAGCTACGGCGCCGCGATGGATATCGCGACGGCGAACCCGGGGTCGATCCAAAAGGTCGCTCTCGTGCGGCTGGGCGCGGTCACGCACTCGAACAACATGGAGCAGCGCTACATCCCGCTGACCTTCAGCACCGGCGCCACAGGCCTCACCGCGAGCGCACCCGCGAACGCCAACATCGCGCCACCGGGCTTCTACATGCTCTTCATCATTGACGCGAACGGTGTGCCCTCGGTTGCCCGCATGGTCACCCTCCAGGGCAACTCCCGGCCGACCGTAACGCTAACCGAGCCCAGCAACGGCGCGACCTTCACGGCGCCCGCCAGCGTGAATCTCGCTGCGACCGCTTCGGACGCCGACGGCACCGTCACCAAGGTCGAGTTCTTCGACGGCACGACGAAGCTCGGCGAGGACACGACGGCGCCGTACAGCTTCACCTGGAACAACGTCGGCGCCGGCACCTACTCGCTCACCGCGCGCGCCACCGATGATCTCGGTGGCGTCACCACGAGCCTCGCCTCCACGATCACGGTCAACAACGCGCCGCCCCCGCCCCCACCGCCACCGCCACCACCGCCGCCGCCCCCGCCCCCGCCACCACCGCCACCACCCCCACCACCGCCCAACACCCCGCCGACCGTGGACATCACCGCACCGGTCGACGCCGCGATCTTCACCTGGAAGCCGAGCATCACGATCTCGGCCTCGGCGAGCGATCCTGACGGAACCGTCACGAAGGTCGAGTTCCGCGACGGCACGACCCTCCTGGGCACGGACACCAGCGCGCCCTACTCCTACACGTGGAAGAACGTGCCGCCGGGGACACATTCCCTGACGGCGCGCGCGACCGACAACGCGGGAGCCGCCACGACCAGCAGCTCCGTCGGCATCGACGTGCTCCGGAAGCGGTAGCTACTCGACGGGCCGCGTTGCGGCTGCCGCGTCGAGCTGGTTCGCGTGGTACAGCACCGACGCCTCGGCCGTCCGGGCGCCGCGCGCGTCGTGGTGCACGGCGATGGCGTGAAGCAGCTCGGCCCGTACCTCCGGCTCGAGCGCGGCCGCGCGCTCTTCGACGAGCCGCAGCCCGAGGTGGACATGGCCAAGCAGCCGGCCCTCCTCGGTCGGGCGGAAGGTCGGCCCCCGCTCCAGCTCCGTCGTCCGGCCCACGTCGTGCAGGAGCGCGGCGGCGAGCACCAGGTCGGCCCGTAGCCGGGGATGCAGCTGCGCTGACTCGCGGCAGAGCGTCGCGACGCCGACCGTATGCTCCAGTAGACCGCCCGCGTAGGTGTGGTGCGTCTCCGCGGCCGGCAACGAGCGCAGGGCCGCCCGCAGCCCTTCGTCCTCGACGACCCGCCGCACCGTCGCGCGCAGCCCGGGATGCGCGATCTCGGCCGCGAGGAACTCCAGAAACCCGTCCAGCTCCGCCGCGTCCCGCCGCAGCGCCGGGGCCAGTGACGCGGGATCCGTCTCCGCCGCGGCCTCCAGCGAGCGCACGTCGAGCTGCAGCTTGTCGCGGTAGCGCTCCACCCGGCCCAGCACCCGGACTGCATCACCCTCGCCGAAGCGCGAGTCGAGCAGCTCGACGTCCGACCACACCCGCGCCTCGATCCGGCCGCTCGGGTCGACGAGCTCCAGCGCAAGGTACGTAGACCCGGCGCGGGTGCGCCTCCGCTCCTTCTTCGCGACCGCGTACACGCCCTCCACGACCCGGTCTTCGGCCAGCGACTCGATGGCGTTCACGGAGCGAGTCTAGGCCCGAGTACGGCTGGTACGCTCCCGCCCCGTGGCCGAGGTGAAGCCCTTTCGCGCCGTCCGCTACGGCGAGGGCGCCGGCCCGCTCGACACGCTGGTCGCGCCGCCGTACGACGTCATCTCGCTGGCCGAGCGCGAGCAGCTCGCCGCTCGAAACCCGCACAACGTCGTCCACCTGACGCTGCCCGCCGAGGAGGGCGAAGCCGGGCTGACCTGGCGCGACTGGCGGGAGCACGGCACGTTGCGCGACGAGGCCGAGCCGGCGTTCTGGTGGCTCTCGCAGGACTACGTCGGCCCGGACGGAGTGGCGCGCACCCGGGAGGGCCTCGTCGCCGCGCTCAAGGCCGAGCCGTACGAGAGCCGCGTCGTCCTGCCACACGAGCGAACGCACCGCGGGCCGAAGGAGGGCCGTTTGCGCCTCCTGCGCGAGGTGCAGGCGCAGCTCGAGCCGCTGTTCTTCCTCTACGAGGGGGCGCCGCCGGCCACGCGTCCGGAGCGCGAGCCGGACCTCGAGGTCGAAGGCGCGCGCCTGTGGCGCCTGACGCCTGACGGCATCGCCGAGGCGTTCGCCGACCGCCAGCTGCTGATCGCGGACGGCCACCACCGCTACGAGACCGCGCTCGCCTACCACGAGGAGGCCGGGACCCCGGAGAGCGCCTTCGTCCTGGCCGTGCTCGTCAGCCTCGACGACCCCGGACTGATGATCTTTCCGACGCATCGGATCTTCGAGCACGAGCCTGCCGAGAAGCTCTCCGCCGAGCCGCTCCCGGAACCGAATGCGGCCCGCGAGGCGCTCGAGCAGGCTCCGCCGGACCGCGCCGCCGCGGTCGTCTACCGCGGCAGCGGCGCGGAGCTCGCAGTCGACGGCAATGAGCTCGACGTGCAGCTCGTCGACCGCCTGGGGCACGACGGCATCAGCTACACGCCCGACTGGCAGGAGGCGGTGCGGGCCGTGGACGAGGGCGAGGCGGCGGTTGCGGTGCTGATGCGGCCGACCCGGATCGAGGACGTGTTCGCAGTCGCCCAGCGCGGCGAGACGATGCCGCAGAAGAGCACCTACTTCTATCCGAAGCTCGTCAGCGGGCTCTTGTTCATGCCGCTGTGACTGACTGGCTCGCCCTGTGCCGCGAGGCGGTCGAGGACGTTCGCGGCGTGCTCGAGGAGCTGCCGACGCGCGCCGAGCGGGAGCCGGTCGTCGGCGACGGCGAGGGCGGTGACGAGACGACGGCCGTCGACGCGGCGGCCGAGCAGGTGATCCTGGCGCGGCTGCAGGAAGTCGAGAGCACGACGATCGTCTCGGAGGAGGTCGGCATCGTCGGCGACGGCCCCACCCGGATCGTGGTCGACCCGATCGACGGCTCGCTGAACGCGAAGCGCGGCATCCCGTTCTTCTCCGTCTCGATCGCGGTCGCCGACGGTGACACGATGGACGACGTCGTCTTCGGCTTCGTTCACGACTTCGGCAGCGGCGAGGAATGGGTCGCCGAGAGAGGGATGGGAGCGCGCCTGAACGGGGCCGTGCTCGCCCCGCTGCTGCCCAAGGAGGAGATCGAGATCCTCTCCTTCGAGGCGACGCTGACCTCGAGCATCGCCGAGAAGGCTCGGGAGATGGTCGGGCTCGCCTACCGCCTGCGCGTGATGGGCTCGCTGGCACTGTCGCTCTGCCACCTGGGCGCGGGCCGCGTCGACGCGGTCTGCTCGCTGAAGCCCGCCCGCGCCGTCGACATTGCAGCCGCGCAGCTGCTCGTGCGCGAGCGGGGCCTCGCGATCGACCTCCCTGAGGCGCCTCCGTTCGGTAAGGCGCCGCTCGACGTCGAGGGCCGCTCGCGCGTGGTCGCGGCCGCCACCCCGGAGGTCTGCGATCGCCTGTTCGCCGCGCTCTCGCGGTGAAGCCGATCCGGATCGGCTGCTCGGGCTGGAACTACAAGCACTGGCGCGACGGCGTCTTCTACCCGCCACGGCTGCCGCAGCGGCGCTGGCTCCAGTTCTACGCGCGCCACTTCGACACGGTCGAGGTGAACTCGACCTTCTACCGGCTGCCGCGGGAGAGCGCGGTTGCGAACTGGGTTGACGAGGCGCCGCCGGGCTTCCTCTTCACGGTGAAGATGAGCCGCTACGCGACACACATCAAGCGGCTGCGCGACCTTCCGCCGAGCACCGCGCGCTTCTACGACCGCATCCGGCCGTTGGTGGAGTCGCCGAAGCTCGGCCCGGTGTTGTGGCAGCTCCCGCCCGGCTTCCGGCGCGACGACGAGCGGCTCGCGGAGGCGCTCGAGCAGCTGCCTGCGGGCCGGCATTGCTTCGAGTTCCGCCACGAGACCTGGTTCGCCGAGCCGGTGTACGACCTCCTGCGCCGGCACGGCGTCGCACTCGTGATCGGCGACACGCCCGAGCGGCCGTTCCAGACGCACGAGCTCACGGCCGACTGGACGTTCGTCCGCTTCCACTACGGGCGCCGCGGGCGCGGCGGCAACTACTCCGAGCGAGAGCTGGAGGAGTGGGCGCGCAGGCTCGCCGCCTGGGCCGGGGAGCACGAGGTCTTCGCGTACTTCAACAACGACTGGAACGGCTTCGCCGTGCGCAACGGTCTCTGGTTGCGCGACCGCTTAGGCGTCTAGCTACGCTCCGAGCATGGAGCCCCAGCGGGAAGCGATCCTCAAGGCACTCGAGCAGGTCATCGACCCCGAGCTCAAGCGGAACGTCATCGAGCTCGACATGGTGCGCGACGTGCGGGTCGAGGGCGGCGACGTCACCGTCGGCATCGCGCTCACAGTCGCCGGGTGCCCGCTTCGCTCGAGCTTCGAGCAGCAGGTCGCGCAGGCACTTGCGCCGGTCGAGGGCGTGGAGCGTGTCTCGCTCGAGTTCGGCGTGATGACGCCCGAGGAGCGCAGCGCCCTGACGGCGCGCCTGCGTGGCACGGTCACCGAGCGGACGAAGGGCATCCAGCTCGACCGCTCGACGCGCGTGATCGCCGTCGCCAGCGGCAAGGGCGGCGTCGGCAAGTCGACGCTGGCAGCCAACCTCGCCGCCGCCTTCGACCGCCTCGGCCAGCGGACCGGGATCCTCGACGCCGATGTCTACGGGCACTCGATCCCGCACCTGCTCGGCGTTCACCAGAAGCCGGTGGCGGTTGACCGGATGATCGTCCCGCCGGTCCGCGGCGACCTGAAGCTGATGTCGATCGGGTTCTTCCTCGAGGACAACGAGCCCGTCATGTGGCGCGGGCCGATGCTGCACCGGGCGCTCGAGCAGTTCCTCACCGACGTGCACTGGGGCGAGCTCGACACGCTCGTGGTCGACATGCCGCCGGGCACGGGCGACGTCTCCATCTCGCTCGGCCAGCTGCTGCCGCGGGCCGAGGCCGTGATCGTGACCACGCCGCAGCCGCTGGCGCAGGAGGTCGCGGCGCGCGCGGCGCTGATGGCGCGCAAGACGAACATGCGCCTGCTCGGCGTGATCGAGAACATGAGCGGCGAGGCGTTCGGGACCGGTGGCGGCGAGCGCCTGGCCGACGAGCTCGAAGTGCCGCTGCTCGGCCGGGTGCCGCTGGACGCGCGGCTGCGCGAGGCGGGCGACGAGGGCGCGCCACTGGTCGAGACCGATCCGGAAGCTGAGCCGGCGCGCGAGATCATCGCGGCCGCCGAGGCGATCGCCGGCGCCAAGCGCGAACAAGGCGTCGGGATCGTGAAGTCCCTCCCGGTCGTCGGCTAGCGGCTAGCGGTACCCCGTCCGCGCGAGGAAGGCGCGCAGGCGTCGCTCGTAGGCGACTCTCGTCCGCTCGCCGTGGATGCGGCCGGTGCGCGAGAGCCGGTCGATCGTCGTGAACGCCCGCGTGCAGCGGCCCAGCATGCACTGGTCGGCTGCCCAGGCGGCGATCACGCCCTGGTTGCTGCGCGTCTTCTTCCGGCCCATCGCCTCGTGCCAGAGCGCCGTCGCGTCGCGCCTGATCTCGCTTGCGTACTGGCGTGTGACGATCGTCATCCCGCCCTGCCGGTACCGGAGGATTCGCACCGGCCAGCGTGAGTCGGCGAAGCTCGAGAACGCGTAGGAGAAGCGGTTGTCACGCGTCACCAGCTCCTGCCTGCCGTCGTGCTCGAGGTCGGCGAAGACGTAGCTGAAGTTCCCCCAGATGTGGACGTTCGTGCGGTAGCCGGCGCGGCCGTGGACGTAGCGGTAGATCTGCGTGTACCAGCAGCAGTGCGCGCCGCCCCAGTAGAGATCCAGCACCACCTCGGGCTCGCCGTCACCGTCGAGGTCGCTGATCGAGACGGAGGGGCGGTGCTCGAAGTAGCGCGCCGGCTGGGCGTTGAAGCCGCCCAGCGGCGGTTTCCGCAGCCGCGCCGAGAAGCGTGTCTCGCCGAGGCGCTTGATCGTCAGGCGCTGCCGTCCGAAGCGGAACTTCGCCCGGTCGTACGTGTACGAGAAGAC
>JBKPQP010000200.1:0-4434 GCA_046734155.1 Actinomycetota bacterium
CACATTCGCCACGCCGCCTTCCTTCAGGTCGACGACCACATGCTCGACCGGAAGGCCGCCGGCGGCGTCGCGGACGCGGTCGATCACCTTCCGCCTCAACCAGCCCGACTTCTCCTCGGGGTGCGTGGAGACGATGACCTCGGTCGGCCTCGGCTCGAGCATCGCGATCGCGTCACGCACCGCGTCGGCCGGGTCCGAGTCGACGACGAGGCCGTGTGCGGGTACTCCGGCCTCGCGCAGCATGCCTAGCGTGCGCTCGAGCCGTCGCCCCGCCGCCGCGCGGCGCGTGTCCTCGTAGACGACGTACCCGGTATGCGGGTTGCTGATCGGCGCCAGGACGGTGACGAGGTCGGGATGCTTCTGCTTGACGGCGTCGATCAGCCCGGGCCCGGTCATCGTCTCGTTCGCCACGACGAGCACGTGACTCACGGTGACCGCGCCTCCTCGAGTTCGTGCTCACGCGCGCCGTTGAAGACCGCATGCCGCGCTCCGGGCACGCCGTACTCGTACGGCCCGCCGACGATCTGTGGGATCTCGTCGAAGTTGAAGATCGGCGGCGGCGATGAGACCTGCCACTCGAGCGTCATCGCGTGCCATGGGTTCGCCTCGGCGACGGGCCCCCGGATCCAGCTGACGATCGCGTTGTAGAGGAAGACGACGAACGACACGCCGAGGAAGAACGACGAGATCGAGATGATCATGTTCCACGTCCCGAACTGCGGGTCGTAGTCCGAAACGCGCCTCGGCATCCCCTGCACGCCGATGATGTGCATCGGGAAGAACGTCAGGTTGAAGCCGATGAACGTCAACCAGAAGTGAAGCTTCCCGAGACGCTCGTTGTACATGCGTCCGGTCATCTTCGGGAACCAGTAGTAGATCCCGGCGAAGATCGTGAACAGCGACCCGCCCAGCAGCACGTAGTGGATGTGCGCGACGACGAAGTACGTGTCCGACACGTGGATGTCGATCGGGACCGCGCCGAGCATGATCCCCGAGAGGCCGCCGATCACGAACATCGACACGAAGCCGAGCGCGAACAGCATGGGCGTCCTTAAGTGGAGCCGTCCCTCCCAGGTCGTCGCCAGCCACGAGAAGACCTTGATGCCGGTCGGGATCGCGATCAGCAGCGTCGTCACCATCATCGGGACCCGCAGCCAGTTCGCCATGCCCGACACGAACATGTGGTGCGCCCAGACCGAGAAGCCGAGGATCAGGATCGCGCACAGCGACAGCGCCATCAGGCGGTAGCCGAAGATCGGTTTCCGGGAGAAGACCGAGATCACCTCCGAGGCGATCCCGAAGCCGGGCAGCATCATGATGTAGACGGCCGGGTGCGAGTAGAACCAGAAGATGTGCTGGTAGCCGAGCACGTACCCGCCCTCGTTGAAGTTGAAGAAGTTCGTGTGGATCAGGCGGTCGAACATGACGAAGAACTGCGAGCCGGCGATGAACGGGGTCGCGAGCACGACGAGCAGTGACGTCGTGAAGTTCGCCCACACGAGGAGCGGCATGCGCCAGAAGGTCATTCCCGGCGCACGCATGGTGATGATCGTGACCAGGAAGTTGAGGGCGGTCATGATCGACGATGCCCCGGCCCACTGGACGCCCATGTTGAACCAGACGTTGCCGTCGGTTCCAACCACGGATAACGGCGCGTAGCCGGTCCAGCCGGCGCCGAACGCCCCACCCGGCACGGCGACGCTCGAGAGCATCATGATCCCTGCGATCGGGAGCAGCCAGTACGAGAGCGCGTTCAGCCGCGGGAACGCCATGTCAGGGGCGCCGATCATCAGCGGGATGACGAAGTTGGCGAGGCCCGCGAACGCCGGGATGACGAACAGGAAGATCATCAGCGACGCGTGCACCGAGATCAGGCCGTTGTACTCCTGGTTGTCGAGGTACTGCATCCCCGGCTTCGCCAGCTCGGCGCGGAAGATCATCGCCATCAACCCGCCTGCGAGGAAGAAGAAGATCGTCGTCACGACGTACTGGACGCCGATCACCTTGTGGTCGGTGTTGACGCGGAAGTAGTCCTTCCAGCTACGCGCGCCGTGCCCGGAGTGGTCCTCGGGCCGGGTCGGGTAGCCGAGGGCGTAGTAGACCCAGTAGTCGAAAGCGCCGATCCCGGCGAGGAAGCCCAGCGGCGCCGTCACCAGCCCCGCGACGGTGACGATGATCAGCCAGTTCAGCAGCGGCTCGTAGTGGGCGATCGAGCGCAGTGCGACGACGATCGCGAAGCCGATCCAGAAGAAGAGAACGGTCATCCACGCGGCGCGGATGAAACCGGGGCCGAGCAGCAGCCGGTGCCACTTCGACCGCGGAGGAGCGGGCGGCGCGTGCGGGGTCTGGTCGAGGACCTCGGTCACGGGATGATCACCCTAACCAGCACTCGCCTGAGCTCCCTTCGCCTGCTGCGCCCGCGCCCACTGCTGGAAGTCGACCGGCCTCATCACGATTACCTTCGCGCGCATCAGCGCATGCCCGAGCCCGCACAGCTCCGTGCAGATCAGCGTGTCGGAGCCGACCTTGGTCGGCGTGATCGGGAGGTGCGTGGTGATACCAGGCACGGCGTCCTGCTTCTGCCGGAACTCCGGCACCCAGAAGGAATGGATCACGTCGAGCGCGGTCAGGTTGAGCTCGACCTGGCGGCCCTCCTCGAGCCGGAGCTCGGTCGTCTCGAAGTTTCCGTACTGCGGATACTTGAAGCTCCACGCGAACTGGCGCGCGGTGACGTCGACCTGGAGCCGGTTCGACTTGAGGTCGCCGTTCTCGGCCAGGGCGACGGCGCTCAGGATGGCGATGATCGTGACGAGAACCGTGGGGATGGCCGTCCACGTGATCTCGAGGCCCGTGTGCCCGTGGATCGGAGGCCCGTCGGAATCGTCGTCCGGGCGCGCGCGGAAGGTCGCGACCGAGTAGATGGTGACCGCCGCGACGACCGCGAAGACGGCGATGCAGATCCCGACGACGACCCACATCACGAAGTCGATCCGTTCGCCCTCTTTCGACTCCAAGGGAGGTAGCCACGGCACGAAGAGCGCGACCGCAGTCGCCGCTGCAGCGGCGAGCAGAGCGATCACTACGAGCCGAACGATTGCTCCCCTGCGCACCGAAGGCGAGCCTACTGAACAGGCCGGTGCACTGCCTAGTTAGTAACGGGCCTCACCCGGGTACTAGAGGCCGGAAACCAAGGAGGTTCGTTTGGGAATCGCAGTTAGTTTGCTATTGATCGCCGGCGGGGCAATCCTCGTCTGGGGAGTCAACGCCACGGTCGCAGGTCTCGACGTCAACGCAATCGGCGTCATTCTGATGGTCGTCGGCATCATCGGCCTCATCCTCTCGCTGGTCTTCTGGTCGTCGTGGGGTGGATGGGGCGGCGCTCGCCGCCGTTCGACGTACGTCGAGGAAGGCCCGCCTCCCGCTTAGGACATCTCTCGCCTAGCCCATGGCACCCGCCGTGGGCTAGGCACCACCCGCGCTAGAGCGCGGACAGAGGGTCCACGTTCGCGCCGCGCACCAGCACCTCGAAATGGAGGTGCGGGCCGGTCGCCTCGCCCGTCGCACCGACGAGGCCGACGGCCTCGCGGGGCTTCACGTACTGGCCGACGCGGACCGTGATTCGAGAAAGGTGCGCGTATTGCGTCCTGACGCCGTGCGCGTGCTCCACCACCACGAGCTTGCCAAAGCCCTCACCGACCGCGGCGAACACGACCCGTCCGGCCGCGGACGCACCGACGGGCGTTCCCTTCGCGGCCGCTATGTCAATGCCGGCGTGGAAGCGGTTGCCCCGCGGGCCGAACCCGTCGCCGATGGCTCCGGCAACCGGCTGCAGAAGCCTGATCGGCGAGCGCGGAACGGGTCGCCGGAGAGCTGCGTAGGTCGCACGGCCGGCCGTCCCGTCGGCCTCGAGCCCGGCCCAGACCTGGAACTTCCTCAGCGCCGTGTCGGTGTGGGCGCCGAGCACGCCGTCCATGGCCGCAGACGGGAAGCCGTGCCAGGCGAGCGCGAACTGAAGCGCTGCGACGTCCCATCCGCGGCAGCCGATTGCGAGGTCCCGCTTACCGAGGGGGCCCCGCCGTCCGTAGCGCCCGAAGGCCTTGCGCGTACGCGGTCCCAGGACGCCGTCCGGGGAGAGGCCCTTGCGGCGCTGGAACCGGCGAAGTGCCTGCTCCGTGTCCGGGCCGAGCACACCGTCGACCGTCCCTTCGAACACGTGGTGCGTCCTGAGCCCGACCTGGAGCGCGGCGACATTCGGATTCCCTGCACCGAAGGCGCCTCCCGCGAAGGAGGCCGCGAGGAGCCCGAACACTGCGAGAGTCGCCCACCACGCTCTCATGGAACCTTGAATCGGTGCCAAATGCGGCCCTCCCATCCCCCAAAAGGGGGAATCAGAACGAGGGATCGGATCCCCACTCCGGGGGACGCCGCGAGAGC
>JBKPQP010000201.1:0-4577 GCA_046734155.1 Actinomycetota bacterium
TGGCGATAAGCTTCCCCGGATTCTTCGACCTTCTCGAGTCGGTCACACAGAGATGATCGTCGCCATCGACGGGCCCGCAGGGGCGGGCAAAAGCACGGTCGCAAGCCGCCTCGCGGAGCGCCTCGGCTTCCGCTACCTCGACACGGGCGCCATGTACCGCGCGCTGACCTGGCTCGCCATGCACGACGGAATCGATCTCAGCGAAGGCGAGCGGCTGGGCGAGCTCGCGCGTGCGTCGCGGGTCGAGCTGGACGAGTCGGGTCGCATCTCGATCGCGGGCAGCGACGTGACCTCGGCGATCAGGCAGTCCCGGATCGACCGGATGGTGCCCGTCGTCGCCCGCCACCCGGAGGTACGGGAAGTGATGCGCGAACGGCAACGGGAGCTGGCCGAGCAAGGGGACGCCGTGATCGAGGGGCGCGACATCGGCACCGTCGTCTGCCCTGATGCGGATGTGAAGGTCTACCTCGTCGCCGATCGCACGGTGCGCGAGCAGCGCCGCCAGGCCGAGCGGCCTGACATCGGCGCCGACGCCCTCGCCACCGACCTGCGCGCCCGGGACGACAGCGACCGCGCCCGGATGCAGCCCGCCCAAGACGCCGAGGTGATCGATACGAGCGAGCTCGACGTCGAGAACGTCGTCGACAAGATCGAAGCGCTGGTCCGGGCACGTTCAGTCGCATGAACGGCGTTGACGCCGTCTGGGCCGTTGGGCGGTTGACGATCGAGCCGCTCACGAGGCTGTTCGCTCCCCTCCGCAACTACGGCTCGGACCGGATTCCCATGGAAGGCGGCGTCGTGCTCGCGATGAACCACTTCTCCTGGATCGACCCTCCAGCCTTCGGCGCGGCGTCGCCGCGGACGATCCACTACCTCGCGAAGAGTGAAATCCATAGCCACTTCGGGCTCGGCCACCTGATCCGGGCGTTCGGCACGCGCTCGGTCCGCCGCGGCGAGTCCGACCGCGAGGCCGTCCGCGCCATGCGCGAGATCGTTCGCGACGGCCACGCGCTCGGGCTCTTCGTCGAGGGAACGCGGCAGAAGAACGGGATGCCCGGCGAGGCGATGCCCGGCGCGGCGATGGTCGCGCTCCAGGAGGAAGTCCCGGTCGTACCGGCCGCGATCTACGGCAGCCAGTTCTGGAAGCTGGGCAACTTCGAGCCCGTCTCGATCGCCTGGGGCGAGCCGCTGGTGTTCGAGGGTATCCCGCGCTCGGGCAAGGGCTACCGCGAGGGCTCGGCGCTGATCCAGGACGAGATCCACCGGCTCTGGCGCTGGCTCGGCAGTCTGCACGAGAACGGGCGCCCGGACTACGCGACACCTCCATCGTGAGCAGTGAAGAGCTGCTCGGCACGGTCGCCGTGGTCGGCTTCCCGAACGTGGGCAAGTCGACGCTCGTCAATCGCCTGACCGGCTCTCGCCAGGCCGTGGTCCACGAGACGCCCGGTGTCACGCGGGACCGGAAGGAGTTCGTCTGCGAGTGGGCCGGCCAGCGCTTCCTCCTCGTCGACACCGGCGGAGTCGACGTCGCCGACCCGTCGCCGCTGACGCAGCAGGTCGCCGAGCAGGCGCGCCGCGCGATCGCGGAGGCCGACCTCGTGTTGTTCGTCGTCGATACGCGGGCCGGGGTCACGCCCGGGGACGAAGAGCTGGCCGCGATCCTCCGGCGCTCCCGCAAGCCGATCTTCCTGATCGCGAACAAGATCGACGAGCCCGGGCGCGAGGCCGAGGCATTCGAGTTCCATCGGCTCGGCCTCGGCGACCCGATCCCCGTCTCGGCCGTGCACGGCCACGGCACCGGCGACCTGCTCGACGCGATCGTCGCGCGGCTCCCGGGCGGTGGGCCGGCCGAGGCAGGCGAGGATGCGATCCGCGTCGCGATCCTCGGGCGGCCGAACGTCGGCAAATCGAGTCTCCTGAATGGGTTGCTCGGCGAGGAGCGGGTGATCGTCTCCGAGCAGCCGGGGACGACGCGCGACTCGATCGACACCGTGCTGCGACGCGGCGAGAGGACCTTCGTGCTCGTCGACACCGCGGGCATCCGCCGCAAGCGCCGGCAGCGCAAGGGCATCGAGTACTACTCGGAGCTGCGCGCGCTCCAGGCGGCAGAGCGCGCCGACGTCGCGCTCGTCCTCGTCGACTCGAGCGAGGGCGTCGTCGAGCAGGACCTTTCGATTGCGGACGTGGCGCGCAAGTCGATGTCCTCGACGCTCGTCGTGCTCTCGAAGTGGGACATCGCCGAGGTGGGCATCGAGGACGTTCGCGAGCGGCTCGAGCCGCGCCTGCGCCAGCGCCCTCCGATCGTCGCCGCGTCCGCGAAGACGAAGCGCGGCGTGGGCAAGGTGCTCGACCGGGTCGAGGAGCTCTACGACAAGTACACGGCGCGCGTCCCGACGGGCGAGCTGAACCGCTTCTTGAACGAGCTGCGGCAAGTGCGTCAGGCCCCGTCCCGCAACGGGAAGCGGCTCAACCTCCTGTACGGAACGCAGACGACCGTGCGCCCGCCGCGCTTCCGCTTCTTCGTCAACGACCCGGGCCTGATCACGCGGGACTACGGCTACTGGGTCGAGAACCAGCTCAGAGATAGGTTCGAGCTCGAGGGCGTGCCGGTCGCGATCGACTTCGTGCGCCGGGCCTGAGCCGTCCGACCCACTCTGTAGCGTTTGTCTCAAGTTTGCGGCTTCCCCCGCCGAAAAAAGACTGATGAACCTACGACCATTCCTTTCGAGCCTGGAGGACAGAACCTGATGGACATCGGCGTCCCAGAAACCGAGCGCGAAATCGAGGTCGCTCCGCTCGAAGAGCCCGTCCCGGGACCCGCGCCGGTCGAAGAGCCGGTCGACGACCCCGTGCCTGCGTGACCCAGACCTCGCTCGACCCGATCCTCGGCTGGCGCCTCTGGCACGTGCGGCTCCATGCTGGCGAGCATCGGCTCGAGTCGTTCACCATGCACCACGTGAGCTGGCCTGCGGGCGCCCGCTTCGAGGCGAGGTGCACCGTGCACCGGGACGACGCCCCCGTCCCGGAGCACGAGTGCGGCATTTATGCGTTCAAGACGCGGGAGCTGGCCGAGGAGCTTTTGCGCCGGTATACCGGCGTCCGGCATCGCTATGGACGCGAGTATCAGGAGCTGCCTCCGGTCCGGCAGGGGCGGCCGATCGCCCTCGGCTCCGTCTCTCTCTGGGGACGGATCCTCGCTCGTGAACGCGGCTATCGCGCCCAGTACGCCTACCCGTACGAGCTGTTCGTGATCGGTGGCGACGAGCAGATCGCGCGTGAATTGCGCGCTCGGTACGCCGTCGACGTGTCACTTTTGTAAACACCGCCGACGCGTAGACGCGTTGACTTCGCGCCCCGGGTCCGAGATTCTCGCGGGCGAATTCGGCTTTCTACGTGAAGGGGGTGGTCATGGACATCTTCACTGCCGAACTGATCGGGACGGCGATCCTGATCCTGTTGGGAGACGGGGTCGTCGCCGGAGTCCTGCTCGCGCACTCGAAGGCGCAGAACGCGGGCTGGATCGTGATCACGTTTGGATGGGGGATGGCGGTCGCCGTAGCGATTTATGCGGTCGGCCAGTTCAGCGGTGCGCAGATCAACCCGGCGGTGACGATCAGCTTGGCGCTGGTGGACATCACGCCGTGGTCAGACGTACCGAAGTACATCGCCGGCCAGTTCGCCGGGGCGGGGCTAGGCGCCATCCTGGTCTACCTCGCATACCTGCCGCACTGGCGGGAGACGGAGGACCCAGGGCTGAAGCTCGCCGTCTTCTCGACCGCGCCGGCAATCCGCGACTACGGGAAAAACCTGGTGACTGAGATCATCGGCACGATGATGCTCGTCTTCGGCGTGCTCGCGATCATCGGGCACTTCGCGGCGTCAGTCACGGGCGGCGTTGGGCAAGCGACGCTGGCGACGGCTTTTGGCACGTCGATGGTGCCGCTCCTGATCGGTCTGCTAGTGCTCGTGATCGGCCTCTCTCTCGGGGGCCCCACTGGATACGCGATCAACCCGGCCCGCGACCTCGGACCGCGGATCATCCACGCGATCCTGCCGATCCCAGGCAAGCGGGACTCGGACTGGGGTTACTCGTGGGTTCCCGTCGTGGGCCCCATCATCGGCGGGTCGCTCGGCGCTCTGATCTACGAGGCGCTGTTCGCACCTGGCAAGGGGAACCTCGAGGTACTTGGTGCCGTGAGAGGGCTAGTGGGGTGGTGAGATGAAGAAGTTGATCAACAAGCCCGATGACATCGTCACCGAGGCGCTCCAGGGCATGGCCGCGGCGCATCCCGACCTCTTACGGGTGAACTTCGGCCCCAACTACATCGTCCGGGCGGACGCTCCGGTCCAAGGCAAGGTTGCCCTGGTTTCCGGCGGCGGCTCCGGACACGAGCCGATGCACGGCGGATTCGTCGGGATGGGCATGCTCGACGCAGCCTGCCCCGGCGAGGTGTTCACGTCGCCGACACCGGATCAGATGATGGAGGCGACGAAGGCCGTCAACGGTGGCGCCGGTGTCGTGCACATCGTGAAGAACTACACCGGCGACGTGATGAACTTCGAGATGGCTGCCGACC
>JBKPQP010000202.1:0-7762 GCA_046734155.1 Actinomycetota bacterium
CTCGAGGCGCTCGAGGAGGAACATCCCGAGCTGATCGCCCCCGATTCGCCGACGCAGCGGGTCGGCGCTCCCGTCAGCGGCCGTTTCCAGAAGGTGCAGCACCTGACGCCGATGGGCTCGCTCGAGAAGGTCACGACCGACGAAGCGCTCGAGAAGTGGGCCGCCGACGTCCGCAAGCGGCTCGATTCCGACGAGCCGATCGCATTCGTCACCGAGCCGAAGATCGATGGGCTCGCGATCAACCTCACCTACGAAAGCGGCGTCCTTGCGCGGGGGGCGACCAGGGGCGATGGGCTTCAGGGCGAAGACGTCACCGTCAACCTGCGCACGATCTCGTCGGTCCCGCTCAAGATGCGTGGCGACGATCTGCCGGCGGTGGCCGAGGTGCGCGGTGAGGTCTACATGCCGATCTCCGGCTTCCGCGAGCTGAACGAGCGCGTCGCCGAACTGGGCCAGAAGCTCGCGCCGAACCCTCGAAACGCCGCCGCCGGCTCACTGCGCCAGAAGGACTCGTCGATCACCGCCTCTCGTCCGCTCGCGGTCTGGATGTACGGGCTCGGCGACGCCGAACCGCTCGGTATCGCGACGCACTGGGACGCCCTGGAATGGCTCCGTGAGCACGGCTTCCGCACGAACCCGTTCTCCGAACGGCACGACTCGATCGAGTCGGTCGCCGAGGTCTGCCGCGTCTGGGAGACGAGGCGGATCGAGCTCGACTACGAGATCGACGGGATCGTGATCAAGGTCGACTCGTACGAGCAGCAGCGGCGCTTGGGCGAGTTGCACGGCCGACCGCGCTGGGCGCGCGCCTACAAGTGGGCGCCGATGACCGCGCAGACGACCCTGAACAAGATCAACATCCGCGTCGGCCGTACGGGGGCCCTCAACCCCTGGGCCTCGCTCGAGCCGGTCGAGGTCGGCGGCGTGACCGTCTCCACCGCGACGCTCCACAACGAGCAGGACATCAACCGCAAGGACATCCGCGAAGGCGACACCGTGATCGTCCAGCGCGCGGGCGACGTGATCCCACAGGTCGTCGGCCCTGTCCTCCCGCACAAGCGTGGGACGAAGCCCTTCAGGATGCCCGAAAAGTGCCCGCTTTGCGGGGCAAAAGTCGTCAAGCCCGAGGGCGAGGCGATGCATCGCTGCCCGAACCCGAAGTGCGAGTCGCGTGGCCTGGAGACGCTCATCAACTGGGTCTGGGACATCGACGGAGTGGGGGAGCAGGCCATCCGCCGGCTCTGGCGCGAGGGGATCGTCACCTCGCTGCCTGACCTCTACCGGCTGACGAAAGAGCAGCTGATGGAGCTCGACGGCTACGCCGAGATCTCGGCCGGGAACGCGGTGGCGTCGATCGAGCAGTCAAAGCAGGCGATGACGTTCGGGCGAGTCCTTGCCGGCCTGAACATCCCGGACACCGGCTGGGTGACCGCCAGGAACCTGGCGGCGCACTTCGGCACGATCGACAAGCTGATCGCAGCGTCTCAGGAGGAGATCCAGGAAGCCGAGGGCATCGGGCCGGGCCGCGCCGAGGGCATCGCGGAGTGGTTCTCCGACGAGGAGAACCTGAAGCTCATTCAGGAGCTGCGCGACCTCGGCCTACGCTTCGAGGCCGGCGACGAGGTAAAGCCGGTCGAGGGACCGCTCTCGGGCCAGACCTACGTGATCACCGGAACGCTCGAGTCCTTGACACGAGACGAGGCGGCGAAGGCGCTCGAGGCGAAGGGCGCGAAGGTCTCGAACTCGGTCTCGAAGAAGACCGCAGGCCTGATCGTCGGCGAGGAGCCGGGCTCGAAGCTGAAGAAGGCGCAGGACGCAGGCGTCCCGGTCCTCGACGAAAAAGCCCTGCAAAAACTACTGTCGGGCTAGAACTGTCGCGAACTGGTCCTGGGCGATCCGAGCCCAGTAGACCGAGAGCCCCGGCCCGTTCTGGATGACCGAGAACGCTATGCGTCGCCGCACGTAGCCGGACAGCGCCGAGGCCTCGTTGAGCGTTCCCGTCTTCGCGCGCACACGGCCCGCGGCCACGGTTCCGCGCATGCGCGAGTCGAGCGTCCCGCTACGCCCCGCGACCGGCAGCGCCGCGATCAGCAGCTCGCGCAGATCCTCGTCGAGCCAGCTCGAGCGGAGCATTGCGACCACCGTCTCGGTCGTGAGCCGATCGAGACGAGACAGGCCCGAGCCGTCGACGATCCGCACCCCCGTCAGCGGGATCTGCTGTTCCTGGAGGAGCTGGAGGACGGCCTGGGCGCCGGCCGGGGTCGTGCCCTGAAGGCCGACTCCTGCCCCGAGTTGTTTGAGCAGCATCTCGGCCGTGAAGTTGTCGCTCTCGTGGTCCATGAAGCGCAGCACGACTGCGAGGGGCACCGACTCAATCGTCGCCAGTGGAACGGCTGCGGAGTCGGCCGTCCCGTTCAGCGCGCGGCCCGCGACCGAGATCCCCGCGCGCAGGAGCGCGGCCCGAAAAGACAGCGCCGCCGCAAGAGCCGGCTTGCTCGTCGCATGGCCCTTGTAGCGGCCGCGGTCGACGGTCAGCGCCGAGAGCGCGGGCGACTCGTTGAGGAAGAAGTAGGGCTTCCAGCCCGGCGCCATGCGCTTCGCGTCGAAGAACGACTCGTCCCCGATCACCTGGCCGGTCACGCGCCTGATCCCCTGGGAGCGAAGCTGCGAGGCCAGCGAGAGCAGGTCGAGCGTGGACAGCGTCGGGTCGCCGTAGCCCTTGAGCACGATGTCTCCGCGCCAGAGCGTCCCGTCGAGCTCGCCCTCGCCGAGGACATCCGTCGAGAAACGGAAGCTTGGGCCTAGCGCGAGCAGCGACGCGTACGTGACCGCGAGCTTCTCGTTCGAGGCCGGGACCAGCGGCAGGCGTAGGTTGCGCGCGTAGAGCAGCTTTCCGCTCTGCAGGTCGAGCGCGAGGGCAGACGTCCGCGCCCTGGGCACGTGCGGCACGGCGAGCGCGTGGGAAAGCTTTCGGGCGAGGGTGGTCTGGCCCGCGGCGGCCGACGGCGACGGCGCGAGCAGCACGACTGCGAGAGCGACGGCCGCGAGTCTGGGCATCGCGACATTGTTGAGACGGGCTCCGGAAAGCGTCAAGTCCTAGGACCGCACGGAAAGCAAGATGGGCCGCTCGGCCCATAGCTCTCGGACAATCAGCCTGCAAATAATCGACTACTGGTGGCCGACGACCGGGAACTCCTGGAACGGATCCAGGCGCTCACCGACGCAATGGCCGAAGGTCCGGCGCTTCCTCGCAATGAGATGGAACCGACCGTGACGGACGGCTACGCGCGCGCGCTCGAGCTCGACGCGGAGTGCCTTCGCATCGACCGGCGCATCGATGAGCTGACGCAGGCGAGCGTCGAGGGCCACACCGTTCCCCGTGGCGAGCTCTCCGCGCTGCTCAGGCGTTACGAGGAAGCGAGCCGGCAGAGCACGGAGCTCCGCGCACTGCTCGCGCCGCTCCGAAAGGTCATCTCGAGAGCCGCTGCTTAAACGATCCCGCTGCGGACTGCATAGACCGCAGCCTGGATCCGGTTCTCGATCTGCAGCTTCATCAGGATGTTCGAGATGTGGTTCTTGACCGTCTTCGGGCTGATGTGCAGCGCGGCGGCGATCTGGGCGTTGTCCTTCCCGTTCGCGATCAGGCGCAGCACTTCGAGCTCGCGGTCGGACAACTCGGCGCGGATCGTCTCGGCGCCCTGGTCGAGCGTTACGGCGCGCATCCGCTGAAGCACTTTCGCGGCAATCGGCGGTGAGATCAGCGACTCGCCGACCGCGGCCGACTTGATCCCGCGGATCAGCTCCTGGATCGACGAGTCCTTGACGAGATACCCGCAGGCGCCGGCGACAATGGCGTCCATCACGTCCTCGTCCTCGTCGGAGATCGTCAGCACGACGACGCGCGTCAGGGGCGCGAACGACGTGATCTCCCGCGTCGCCTCGACGCCAGTCATCCCGGGCATGTTCAGGTCCATCACGACGACGTCCGGAGCGGCCTCGCGGACGGAGCGGATGGCGTCCTGACCGTTGGCAGCCTCTCCGACCACCTGGACGCCCTGCTCCTCGAGCAGGTTCCGGAGACCGGTGCGAAACAGGTCGTGGTCGTCGACGAGCAGGACGCGAAGGTCCTCACCCTCCTTCTTCACCTTCGGCTTGGCCGGCTCGGTCATGCGCGACGCCCTTGTCCACTCGAGTCAGTGCAGCGTCACGGTAACTGTTCTGCTGCCCCAGGCGAGCGCTTCGGCCTCCGTCGGGAACCAGAGATCGATGTGCGAGCCGGCGACCGCACCGCCCGTGTCGGCGGCGACGCCCTCGCCGTAGCCCGGAACCGTCATCTTCGTGCCGAGCGAGATGACACCCGGGTCGACCGCGACGATGCCGTAGCCGACCGGAACTCCCGTCGAGGTATTCCCGGTGAGGGAGTACCCGGTCGCGAGCACCGTCAGTGTCCGCCCGGCGCGTCCCGGGCCCGCGATGGCTGCGAGCTCCCGGGCACGAGACTCGAGCGTGGAAATCTGCGACGAGTTCGCGCTTCGCCGGGCGCGGACCGACGCCAGCGTGGCTGCCTGCTCACGCTGGGCCGCCTCGAGCGCGACGATCGTGGCGGCGGTCGCGGCTTCCGTCTCACGGGCGCGGGCCTCAGCGGCTGCGAGGCGTTCGGTGACGATGGTCAAGTGGGCTCGTGCCGCTTTCGCAGCGTCGATCACCTCCCGGTCGAGGCCCGCGATGCGGTGCAGATTGTCGATCCTGTTGATCGCGTCGTCGACGGAGGTGGCGCCGACGAGGACGGACATCGTGTCGGTTGGGCCCTGTTCGTAGAGCAGCCGGAGCCGGTCGGCCAGCCGTCGTTGCGAGACTTCGAGCGTGCGGCGAGCGAGGCGCAGGCTCTGCTCGGCCTCCGCGCGTTGCGCCGAGATCGCTTCTCGCCTGGCTCTGAACCGCCCGAGCGCGGCGCGTGTCTGGTCGAGGCGCGTCGAAAGCGTCACCGAACTCAGCCACGTCGCGCGTGCCTTGTCCGTGAGCGCCGAATTCTCGCTCCGCAGCTCCTGAGCCCGCTCGTGAAGCTGCGACGGCGACCCGGCGCCGATCGCTGCGGGCAGTAGAAATGCGGCCAGAGCGACCACAGACGCGGCTACGAGCGCAGCCCGCAACCCCCTACCTGGCTCTTCCACGGCGGGCAACCTAACACCTGGACGCCCTCGTCGGTCGAGCGCCTCCGCGAGGCCGAGCTCGTCGCAGACGACACGTTCTTGTCCGTTCGCGGCCATCCGAAAGGTTTGTTAAGCTGCCGCGCTCGTGTCGTACCGGCCCCCTTCCGGTGCGCCCGTCGTGGCCAGGACACGCCCGTCCTCCGGCGTTTGCATGCGGCTGGCGCGAATGCTGTTTTTCGCCGTCGCGGCAGCCCTTTTGGCTGCCTCGCCGTCGTTTGCTGCTCCGGGCTCGGTGTCCTCGAAGCAGGCCGAGGCACAAAGCGTCATGGCCCAGATTCAGGGCCTCGACGCGAACCTCGAGCGCGCCGTCGACGCGTACAACCTCGCCAACGAGAAGCTCGCCGGAATCGAGAGCGACCTTCGCACGAACAAGGCGGAGCTCAAGCTCGCGAAGGCGAACCTCAAGCACGCGCAGCGGCAGTTGAACGCGCATCTCGTCGCGATGTACACCTCCGGGAGCCAAGACAGCGGGCTCGAGGTGCTCCTCGGCGCGACGTCGATGGACGATCTGATCTCGCGGATCGACACGGTCAACCGCGTCTCGGATCAGAGCTCCGAGGTCCTCAACCAGGTCAAAGTCTTCCGCGCGAAGGTGAAGCGCGAACGCGCCCGGCTCCAGACCGCGCACGTGGAGCAGGCCAAGCTCGTCGCCGAGCGATCGGCGGAGAAGGCTTCGATCCAGGGACAGCTCGCCTCGCGACAGCAGCTCCTCTCCTCGATCAAGAGCCAGATCGTCCAGATGCAGGCCGCCGAGCAGGCCCGGCAGGCGCAGCTCGCGGCGCAGGCCCGCGCGCGCTTGGCCTCGAGCGGCTCCACGGTTCTGAACGCCAGCGCGGGGGCGGTCACCTCGCCGCAGCCCGCACCGGTCTACGCGCCGCCTCCGTCCAAGTACGGCGGCGTCGTCGGGATCGCGATGCAGTACCTGGGAACGCCGTACGTCTACGGCGGATCGACCCCGAGCGGATTTGACTGCTCCGGGTTCGTGATGTACGTGTTCAGCCAGATCGGCGTCTCGCTCCCGCATAACGCAGCTGCGCAGTACGGGTACGGGATGCCCGTCTCGCGCGACCAGCTCCAGGCCGGCGACCTCGTCTTCTTCAACGGGCTCGGCCACGTCGGGATCTACATCGGCGGCGGGCAGTTCATCCACTCGCCGCATACGGGTGACGTCGTCAAGATCTCGAGCCTGACCGGCTGGTACTCGTCGACCTACGTCGGCGCGCGGCGCCTCTAGTCCGAGTAGAGCTGCTCCAGCTGCGGAGCGAAGTGCTCCTCGACGACCCGCCGCTTGAGCTTCAGCGTCGGGGTAACCTCGTTCTGCTCCGGTGAGAAGTCACGGTCGAGGATCTTGAAGCGCCGCACCTGCTCGAAGTGCGCCAGGTACTCGTTCACGCCGGCCACCGCGTTGTCGATCAGCGCTCGAACGTCATGCTGCTCGTCGAGCTTCGCGACCTCCTCCTCGTCGAGCGTGAGCAGGGCAACGATGTACGGCCTTCGGTCGCCCACGACCAGCGCCTGTGAGACCCAGGGGATGCCCTTGAGCAGGTTCTCGATGTTCTGAGGCGAGACGTTCTTGCCGCCGGCCGTGACGAGGATGTCCTTCTTCCGGTCGGTGACGGTCAGGAAGCCGTCCTCGTCGATGACTCCGACGTCGCCGGTGTGAAGCCAGCCGTCGCCGGGCAGCGCCGCGCGCGTAGCGTCTTCGTCGTTGTAGTAGCCGGCGAAGATCGTCGGCCCCTTGATGAGAATCTCCCCGTCCTCCGCGGTCTTGACCTCGATTCCCGGGATCGCAGGCCCGACAGTCCCGAACTTGAAGCGATTCGGACGGTTGACGTTGGACGCGGTCGTTTCCTCCGTCTGGCCGTACCCCTCCAGAATCAGGATGTCGAGGGCGTGGAAGAACTCGGCGATCTCCTTCGCCAGCGGGGCGCCGCCGGAAATCGCGGCCCGAAGCCGTCCGCCGAGCCGCTCTTTGACCTTCGAGTAGACAAGCCGGTCCGCGATGCGGTGTCTGAGCGCGAGCCCGGCGGGAATCGTCTCTTGACGCTGCCGCAGCTCACTGACCTGACGCCCGACGTCGAGCGCCCAGTCGATCAGTCGCCGTTTGAACCCCGTGGCTGCTGAGAAGTTGGCCGACACTGCGGTGTGCACCTTCTCGAGCACTCGTGGCACGGTCGGCAGGACGGTGGGCCGCACTTGTGGCATGACCTCACCCAGCCGCCGCGGGTCGGGAACGAACGCGATCGTGTAGCCGAGGTGGGCCCCCAGCAGGTGCATGAGCCGCCCGAAGTTGTGCGCGAGCGGGAGGTAGAGCAGCATGACGTCGGTAGGGAGGAAGAAGCTCTCGATCTCGTCGATCCGCCCCACCATGTCGTAGTAGTTGCGGTTCAGGATCATGCAGGCCTTCGGCGGGCCGGTTGTGCCGGACGTGTAGATGAGCGTGAAGAGGTCGTCGTCCCCGATCGACGCACGGGCCCGCTCGAGGGCGCCAGGGCTCTCGGCCGCGTGGTTGCGCCCGAGCGCCCTCAGCTCGGCCAAGCCCTCGCTCTCGA
>JBKPQP010000203.1:0-2988 GCA_046734155.1 Actinomycetota bacterium
GGAAGGAGCGCGACGCGGTCGTCGCCGAGGAACCAGCCCGCGGCTTCGGCGATGTCGCGTGCGTCCGCGTCTTCGGGAGCCAGCACGACGAGCGGCCGGCCGAGCGCCTCATAGAGCGCGGAAACGACGAGTGAAAGGGCAGGCTCGGAGACGCGTGCGCGGGTCTCGGGCAGCTGCTCGAGAAACGAGCGGAAGCGCTCGCTCTCGGCGAGCTCGCGTACGAACGGGTGGAGCACGGGTCGGTCCATGACGAGCGACGGAACCGGGGTTCCGCGGCCCCGAATGCTATCCGCGCGGTCGATAAACAACCTGGGCGGGTCCCATCCCTACCCCCACCCACCCGGGGTTTGGAGGGTACGTGGCTCGGTGTGACGAGGCTGCGCCGGGTGTGTGTCAGTTGAAGCGCTGCTGGGCCGACTCGAGACCCTCGACGGCGATCGTCTCGACGGCGTCCGCAGCCCGGGCGATGAGCGCATCCACGTCCAGCTCCGGCTCGAACGGGGACAGGACGTAGTCGGCGACCGGTCGTCGGTCACCCCGGCCCGGACGTCCGACTCCGATGCGCAATCGCAGGAAGCCCTGTGTCCCGAGCGCGTCCGCGATCGACCGCAGGCCGTTGTGGCCCGCAAGCCCGCCTCCGCTGCGCGCCTGCAGGCGCCCGGGCTCCAAGTCGACATCGTCGTGCACGATCAGGAGCGAGTCGGGCTCCGTCTTGAAAAACCGGCACGCGGCCGCGATCGACTTGCCGGAGACGTTCATGTACGTCTCCGGCTTCAGCAGCGCGAGCCGCAGGTCGCGGAGCCGGATCTCGGACAGCTGGCCGTCGAACTTCGACCGAAACGACCCGTCGTGCCGATGTGCAAGCTCGTCGACGACCATCCAGCCCGCGTTGTGGCGCGTCTGCTCGTACTCGCGGCCGGGATTGCCGAGCCCCGCGACGAGCAGGTCCAGCGTCGAGGCCCGCTCGCCCCGACGAAACAGCCGCACGGGCTACTCCTCGGGCTGCTCTTCGCGGCCGGCCTCGGCCGGAGCTTCGCCCTCGGCCGCTGGAGCCTCGCCCTCGGGAGCCTCCTCGCCTTCGGCCACCTCGCCCTCGGCCAGCTCGCCCTCCTCGAGCTCCTCTTCCTCCACCTCGGGCTCGACGATGACCGTCGGGGCGGTGACGGTCGCGAGCACGGTCTCTTCCGGGTCGTCGAGGTACGTCACGCCCTCCTGGGCAGGCAGGTCCACGAGTCGTAGCGTGTCGCCGATCGCCATGTTGCTCACGTCGAGCTCCAGGTGGTCTGGGATCTCGAGCGGCAGCGCCTCGACCCTGATTTCGCGCTGCACCTGAGACAGGACGCCGCCCTCCTTGACGCCGGCTGACTCGCCGACGAGGTCGACGGAGACCTGCGCCTGGATCGGCTGGTCGAGCCGCACCTCGTGGAGATCGATGTGCGCGAGCCGGCCGCTCGGGACGTGCTGCTGGTAATCCTTGAGCACGGCCGGATGCGTCGTCTTCTGGCCCGCCAGCACGACGTCGAGGATGGCGTGCAGCCCGGAGTCGCCGGAGAGCGCACGTCGGAGGTCTCGCTCGGGGACGCAGAACGCGTGCGGGGTTTTGCCACGCCCGTAGAGCACGCCTGGGACGAGGCCTTCCCTGCGCAAGCGCCGTGCGTCGGCAGAGCCGCGCCCCTCGCGCTCGGTGACCTCCAGCTTCATGCGTTCGCCGGCCATGTCGGCGGCGAAGTGTAGCGACGAGTAGCCGCTACTTCGTGATGTGCAGGTCGATTCCGATCAGCAGCAATGGCCAAAGCACGACCGCGAGCACGGCGGAACCGATCAACCGGAGCGTGTCCAGGTTCCTGAAGTAGTTGTACGACGCAGCGACCGCGACGCCCACGACGAGATAGACGATGCCCAACAGGCTTGGTCTGAACATTGTCCCGGAGGACTACCCGGAACCGGATGCCGCGAAACGAGAAGGCCTAGGCGCTGAGCTCGATCAGTCGCCGCTCGACGCGGTCACGCGCCTGGGGATCGTCGATCTTCTCGGCGACGCCCGCCGCGCGCGTCCAGAGATCGGCGGCCTGGGTATGCGCGCCGAGGGTCGTCGCGCGGTGTGCCGCCCGCTCCAGGTACTCGAGCGCGCGCTGGAGCTCGCCGCCGCGCGCGTAGTAGAAGGCGAGTAGCTCGAAGTAGTCATCGAGCGACTCCGAGAAAGCCTGCTCGTACGCGCCTGCGACGAGCTTGTAGAGCTCGCGTTGTCGCCCCCGTGCCAGCGTCGAGAGCACCGCATCCTGGAGCAGTCCGTGCGTGAACGCGTACTCGCGGTTCGGAAGCGCCCGGGTCTCGCGGACGATGTTGGCGCGCAGCAGGCGTGTCAGGTTGCGCTCCACGTCCTGCACGCCGGAGACGAGTGCGAGCACGGTCGGAGCGAAGGTCCTGCCGAGCGCAGCCGCGGCCTGGGCGACCCCGCGGGCGTCTCTCGGAAGAGCCGCGATCCGCGCCACGAGCAGGCTCTCGAGCCCGATCGGGAGTTGCGCCGCCGGTACCGTCAAGGCCCAGGTCCGGCGTGCCTCGAGGCCTCCGCTCTCGAGCAGGGAGCGGAGAAGCTGCTCCAGGTAGAGAGGATTGCCCTCGGCGAGAGCGATCACTTCACGCTTGGCCTCGTCTGAAAGCTCGCCCGGCGCCAGGTCCGACAGCACTTCAATCGCGTCGGCCTCGCTGAGCGGGGCGAGCTTCAGCTCGACGACGCGTTCTCCGTGCTCGCGCAGCGCACGCTCCCGTAGTCGCCGGTCGTTCCCGTCCGGCGTGGGGCGGGTCGTCACCGCGATCATCAGCGGCTGGTCGTCGATCAGGCTCACAAGGTTCTCGACCAACGCTCGCGTGCAGTGGTCCGCCCAGTGGATGTCGTGCACGGCGAAGACGACCGGCCCTTCCCGAGCAAGGCCCCGGAGCCAGGCCGAGTAGGCCTTCGCAAGTGCCGCGTCGAACTCGGCGGACGAC
>JBKPQP010000204.1:0-5281 GCA_046734155.1 Actinomycetota bacterium
GTGTACGCGCGCCTGATCCCGCAGCCGTTCCCCCGCAACCTCAAGATGCCCGAAGGCGGCCCACGCGTGAGCGGCGCCACGCGGCACCTCACCCGCGCGCATGTGCGCGGCCGCGGTCCGGCAGTGCGCCGCCGCCTGTTCGAACTCCTCCGCAGCCTCGTCGAAGAGCCGCGCAGCCGCCTCGAGATCCTCGCTCGCACCACCCACGGGCGCGGACTCTATGGCAGGCGTCCGCCCAAGCAAGGCGAAGGAAGACCGTCCGATGGATTCGCCAAAGCGCGATGCGCCTCCACCCGACCCCGAGGTCGAGGGGTTTCTCGCGCTGCTCGCGGCACGCCGCGCGCCGAAGACGGTCGAGGCCTACCGCCGAGACCTCCGCGCGCTCGGCGACTGGCTGGGCGGCCCACCCTCGCGTGCGACGCAGGACGACCTCGAGCGCTGGCTGGCAGAGCTCCGCGCCGCCGGCCTCTCCCCCGCGACGATCGCGCGCCGCGTGGCTGCGGTCCGTTCGTTCTTCAAGCACCAGGTGCTGCTCGGCTCCCGGACGGACAGCCCCGCCGCAGCCCTCGAGCTGCCGCGCCGGCGCCGCAAGCTTCCGCGGACGCTGTCACCTGCCGAGGCGCAGCGGCTGATCGAGGCGGCCACGGGCTCGACCCCACGCACCATGCGGGACCGCGCCCTCGTCGAGCTGCTCTACGGCGCCGGTCTCCGGGTGAGCGAGGCCGTCGGGCTCGACCGAACCGGCGTCGACCTCGAGCAACGCCTTGTTCGCTGTACCGGCAAGGGCGGCAAGGAGCGCGTGGTGCCGGTCGGCCGCCATGCGGTCGAGGCGCTGAGGCGCTACCTGGCGCACGGCCGGCCGTACCTCGACAAGCGCCACCGGCCCGAGCTCTTCCTCAACGCGCAGGGCGGCGCGCTCACGCGCGCAGGCGCGTTCTTGATCCTGCGGCGTCTCGCCGAGCGCGCGGGCCTCGAGCCGGAACGCGTCCACCCGCACTTGTTGCGTCACTCGTTCGCGACACACCTGCTCGAGGGCGGCGCCGACCTCCGCAGCGTTCAGGAGATGCTCGGGCACGCCGACCTCGGCACTACCGAGCTCTACACGCACGTCTCAGACCGCCGCCGCCGCGACGTCTACTTCCGCAGCCACCCGCACGCGCGCCGGAGAAACGTTTCGGGGTCGTGAGAAGCAGGGAAACATCAATGCACGATGACCCTCGATCCACACTTCGCGGTGCTGATGACATCGATCGCCGGCGTCGGCGTGCTGATGTCCTTCGCCGGACTGCAGAAAAGCGCGCTGGAGTGGCGGCGCCGGCGCCGGATCTGCCCTTCGTGCGGCCGCCATCTCCGCGGCCGCGCCTGCGGCTGCAACTGACGCGTTAGCGGCTCTTCGCGCGCTTGTCGAGGCCGGCTGCGACCTTCGCCGCCGTCTCCCTCACGTCGCGCGAGCTTCCCTCTTCTTCAGCGATCCCCTGCAGCAGCACGATCGTGTCGCGCTGGGGAGAGCCGTTGCGGAGGGAGAGGATCGCGAGCCGGCGAACCGCCTCGTTGCCGTCCGCGTTCGCGAGGTTGTGCAGGAGCGGCCGCACCGAATTCACGGTTCGCGGATGTTCGCGCGAGAGCAGCTCGAGCGAGAGCAGCGACGAACCGCGGCAGGCCGGGCTGTCGTCCTCGAGCCCTCGGCGCAAAAGCTCCTCCTTCTGCCGGAACCGGAACTGCCCGACCGCCCTGTACGCGGCGGCCCGCTCGCGGTAGTCGGTCGAGCGCGCCTGCGCCTCGAGCTCGTCCGCCCATGCGGCGCGCAGCTTCGCCAGGTCGCGCTCGTTGCCGCTCTCGGCGAGCGCGTTTGCCTCTACCCCGGCCTCCGCGAGGCTCAAGTCCGGACCGCGGCTCCGTCCACGGACGACGCCGGCCGCTGGGCCGGCCCGACGTAGCGCGCCGACGGCCGGAACAGGCGGCCGGTGCGCTTCTGCTCGAGGATGTGCGCCGACCAGCCGGCCACGCGCGAGCAGGCGAACATCGCAGGCGCGAGCGGCGGCGGAATCTCGGCGACGTCCAGCACGATTGCCGAGTAATACTCGACGTTCGTCGCCAGCACGCGCTCGGGATGCCGCTCCTGCAGCGCCTTCAGCGCAACCCCCTCGAGCTCCTCCGCGACCTCGACCTGCGGCGACTCGAGCTCCTTGGCGGTCCGTTTGAGGATGCGCGAGCGCGGATCCTCGGCGCGGTAGACGCGGTGGCCAAAGCCCATGATCCGCTTCTTCGACTCGAGAGCCTCGCGCACCCAGCGCTCGGCGTCGCCCATCCTCGTGACCTCTTCGAGCATCGGCTTCACGTAGGCCGGCGCCCCGCCGTGCAGCGGCCCGGAGAGCGCACCGACCGCCGACGAGAGGGCGGCGCCGCAGTCGGCGCCAGTCGAGGCGACCACGCGCGCGGTGAACGTCGACGCGTTGAGTCCGTGCTCGGCGGTGCAGATCCAGTAGGTGTCGATCGCCTTGACGTGGCGCGGGTCGGCCTCGCCGCGCCAGCGGAGGAGGAACTTCTCGGCGACGGTCTCACCGCCTGCGACGATGTCGTCGGATGCCGGCTCGCGCCCGTCCGCCTTGGCCGCCGAGCGCGCGACGATCTCCATCATCTGCGCGGAGAGCCGACCAAGGTCCTCGCGGGCCTGCTCATCGGAGATCTCGTTGAGCTTGCCGAGGTTCCACTCACCGGCGAGTCGGGCGGTCTCGGCCTGCAAGTCCGCGGGCGCGTTTCCGGTGAGACCCGCCGGCTCGTACGGCTCCGGGGCGGGCATGACCGAGTTCAGGTCGTCGTCCACGAGCAAGCCCCAGACGCGCTCGTACGGGTAGTGGCCGACGAGCTCCTCGATGTCGACCCCGCGGTACCGAAGCGAGCCGCCCTCGCGATCCGGCTCTGCGATCTCAGTCTCGACGGCGACGACGCCCTCGAGCCCTGGCTTGAAGTCGTTCACGGCCGGGAAATGTACAGGCCTCCGCTAGAGTCCCGCGCCGTGGCGTACGAGGTGACACTGATCCCCGGTGATGGCACCGGCCCCGAGCTGACCGAGGCGACACGCCGGGTCATCGAGGCCACGGGAGTCGCGTTCGAATGGGAGGTCCAGGAGGCCGGGGCCGACGTGATGGAGCGGTACGGCGGCAACCCCCTCCCAGAGCACGTGCTCGATTCGATCAAGCGAACCGGCGTCGCGCTGAAGGGGCCGATCACGACCCCCGTCGGTGGCGGCTTCCGCTCCGTGAACGTCACGCTGCGGAAGACGCTCGACCTGTACGGCCAGGTGCGGCCGTGCAAGAGCTACGAGGGTGTGCGGTCGCGCTACGAGGACGTCGACCTGATCATCGTGCGCGAGGCGACCGAGGACCTGTACGCGGGGATCGAATACGAGGAGGGCTCTGGTCACGCGAGCGAGCTCGCCGACTGGATCGCGGCGCGCGGCGGGACGGTCCCACCGGAGTCGGGAATCTCGATCAAGCCGCTGTCGATCGGCGGGAGCCGCCGAATCGTCGAATTCGCGTTCGACTACGCGCGGCGCAACGGCCGCCGCAAGGTCACGGCAGTCCACAAGGCCAACATCATGAAGTTCTCCGACGGGCTGTTCCTGCGCGTCGCGCGCGAGGTCGCGGAGCAGAATTCCGACCTCGAGTTCGAGGACCGCATCGTGGACAACCTCTGCATGCAGCTCGTACAGCGGCCCGAGGAGTACGACGTCCTGGTGCTACCGAACCTCTACGGCGACATCGTCTCCGACCTCGCGGCTGGGCTCGTCGGCGGCCTCGGCCTTGCACCCGGCGCCAACTTCGGCACGCACGCGGCGGTCTTCGAGCCGACGCACGGCTCGGCGCCGAAGTACGCGGGCCAGAACAAGGTCAACCCGATGGCGATGATGCTCTCGGGCGTGCTGATGCTCCGCCACCTCGAGGAGCGCGAGGCAGCCGACCGGCTCGAGAACGCGATCGCAGACGTGATCCGCGCGGGCGAGCGCGTGACCTACGACATGAAGCCGAGCCGTGACGACCCGACCGCGGTGAGCACGAGCGACGTCGCCGACGCGATCATCGACGCGATGGGAGCCCGCGTTTGAGCCAGCGGCGTAAGGTCACCGTGGTCGGCGCGGGCAACGTCGGCGCGACGTGCGCGCAGGTGCTCGCGACCCGCGACTACGCAGACGTCGTCCTCGTCGACATCAAGGAGAACCTGCCGCAGGGCAAGGCGCTCGACATCAACCAGATGGGCGCCGTGCTCGGATTCGAGCCGTACGTCGTCGGCTCGAACGGCTACGACGAGGCCGCGGGCTCGGACGTCGTCGTGATCACCGCCGGTTTGCCGCGCTCGCCGGGGATGAGCCGCGACGACCTCGTCGCGACGAACGAGAAGATCGTCGGCTCGGTGACCGAGCAGGTCGTCGGCGGCTCGCCGGATGCGGTCCTGATCGTCGTCTCGAACCCGCTCGACGCGATGTGTCACGTCGCCAAGAACGTCTCCGGCTGGCCGAAGGAACGCGTCTTCGGGATGGCAGGGATCCTCGATACCTCCCGCTTCTCGACCTTCATCGCCTGGGAGACCGGCTCGTCGGTGAAGGACGTGACCGCGATGGTGCTCGGCGGCCACGGCGACCAGATGGTGCCGGTCGTGTCGGCGACGACCGTCGGCGGGATCCCGCTACGGCAGCTCCTCTCGGAGGAGCGCATCGCGGCGATGGTCGAGCGGACTGCAAAGGGCGGCGGCGAGATCGTGAACCTGCTCGGCACGTCCGCCTGGTACGCGCCAGGCGCCGCGGCCGCGCAGATGGTGGACGCGGTGATGCTCGACGAGCACCGCGTGCTGCCCTGCACCGCTTACCTCGAGGGCGAATATGAGATCGAGGGCCTGTACATGGGCGTCCCGGTGAAGCTCGGCGCGGGTGGAATCGAAGAGATCGTCGAGCTCGAGCTGGGTGACGACGAGCGCGAGGCGCTGAACGCGTCGGCCGAGGCCGTGCGCGAGGTCGTCGGCGTCCTCACGACCTAGCGGCGTGATCGCTTCGGGCCGAGGATCGGTCTCCGCCGGTTTGGCGCGAAATCGTCACAACGCGGCCACAGACACGGCACAGATCGCGCGGTACGCTCGCAGCGGGTGGCGGGTGGAACCTTCATCCCCACCCAGGGTGGGGATGCGCGCGTGAACAACCAGCGGTCGCGGGAGGCTCCATGGATCTCGGGCTGAGCGGGCGCACGGCGATCGTCTGCGGGGCCTCGGAGGGGATGGGCCTCGCGATCGC
>JBKPQP010000205.1:0-9785 GCA_046734155.1 Actinomycetota bacterium
GCAGCGAGTCGCTGGCGGAACTGGGGGGCGTCGGCCTCGACGCGCGCATCGAGCGAGGGCAGTTGCTCGCGAATCAGGCGCGCGCCGCGCGGGCCACCCATTCGTTGCGCCCGTTCAAGGAGCGCGTAGATTCCTTCGGACGCGCGGACGCTGTCGCCGTCTCTCACTGCGGCGCTCAGCATTGCCACATCCTGGAGCTTCGTTGTCGGATCGGCGGACGGCCCAGAAATGCTGACCCTTCCCGTGAGGAAGAAGAGCGAGACAATCCCCGCGAGGAACAGCAGGGGGTAGAGCTTCACGCCAGCGTTTGCTCCATCTGATACTTATCGGCGCAAGAGGCGGATAGTTGAGACACGGAACTACCCAGCGGGCAGATCGAGGCGCGCGGTCTACGCTGGCCCTTCGACCCCGCTAGTGCGGTCCTTGGCACGGGCGAGGTCGTCCAGGAATCGTTCCTGCGTGTAATAGACGGTGCTGTCGTCGGGGCGTGGAGCGTCGGGGCCGTCGAATGTCGGTGGAGTCACGCGCACCCGCTCCGGGAGGTCGCCCCGATCGAGGACAACGACGGTGTTCGCCACGCGGTCGCCGATCCGTTGCCGCTCTGACGACGTCCACACCGAGATTGCGGCGACGAGATAGAAGAGGAAGGCGTCGACGATGCGTAGGGCGTTGCGCAGAAGTGCCTGTCCCAGTCCGATTGGGTCCCCGCTGACGTCGACGACGCGCAGCCCGACCGCCCGCTTCCCAACCGTCTTTCCGGTGAAAGTCTCGCTGACGACGTAGTAGGCAAAGATCACGAGAAGCGGCCACCAGCCTCCCGCCGTGACGCCGACCGTATGCGTGCCGTTCTCGGTGGTCGAGTACCTGTCTCCGAAGACAAGGGCGACCACGAGGAGGGGCACAAGGAGAACGAGCCCGTCGATGAGGACGGCAACGAAGCGGAGGGCTACGCCTGCGTATTCCATCGGTGAAGCCAGCCGGATAAGGGCTGTCAGCGATTAGCTCGACCGGCAGACCCGCAGACGCATCCCCCGTACGGGGGTTTCCCGCGCGGTGGCTGCTCCGGTTCCTCGAGGAGCAGCCCGACGCGACGATCGAAGAAGCCGCGCTGGCCGCGTCAAAGCCTCTGTCGCACTGACTGGTGTCGCTCACCCAGAGGCCGCGCAGACACTTCGAGCCATGTCCGAAAGAGCGACAGCCGGCGGCAGTCACGAGGCGTAGCGTGAACACGGGCCGGGTAGTGGCAGCGCCGCAGAATCCCCGCTGTGGCTGACACGCCGATGGAGAAGCCGGGGCGGGGTGCACATCATTAGCGGGCCGACGTTTAGCGCGGTCTTGAACTGCTGGGGTGCTGATTGCGAGTGTGGCTGGCGGACTAGTCATGACTTCTACGTTTTTGTGGAGTGGGCGGTTAATCGGCACCGCCGGGCGGCCGCCTTTGGGATTAAGCGGTGGCGGGACGAGAAGGCGGTGGCTGGGTCGGGCATGAAGTTCTTCCCGGCGTGCGGCGGGGAAGTTCCGGCCTTGTATCTGTTGTGCCGGTTCTGCGGGTTCCGCTTCGATTCGGCTTGAGGCAGCCTGGCCGCGCTGGAAGGGTCGCCGGCCTTCGACCCCACACCCCCGCTGTTGCCTGACGTGGCGATTTCCGAGGTAGGCACCGGGGTAGGCACCACGCGAGCATTCCCGGCACCCCTGGCACGCCTGACCTATGGAGCAATGCGGGTTCCCGCTTGCCTACGCAGGTGGAAACTCCCCGGGTTGGACTCGAACCAACAACCCTCCGGTTAACAGCCGGATGCTCTGCCAATTGAGCTACCGGGGATCGGTGCTCAGCGGTCGCGAATTGTAGCCGCGCTTCAAGCCAGGGCCTGGACGGCCTCGCGGACTTTCGCGAGCTGCTCCTGGAGCTCTTTCGTGCGCTCCAGATCGGCGTCCGCGAGCTCTCGCCTCAGCTTTCGTTCCCGCAGTCGAAGCAGCAGTTCCTTGCCGGTCGCCCCGTCGATTGCCTCCGCAGCCGCGCGCGCATCGAGCTCGGCGATCAGCGGAACCAGGTCGGCGTCTTCCTCGCCACCGTCGACGAGATGCGCCCGCAGGCGCCTGTGCAGCTCGTTGTCGAAATGGTCCGCGCTCATCTCGCCGAGGACCGGGACGAGATCTGCGTGCGCGATGCAGCCCGCGAGCGCCTCCCGCTCGAGCCTCTCCCCCGCGTCGATCAACCGCGGCGAAGCGGCCGCTCCGGTCGCCGCGCTCCCGGCCGCTCGCAGCTGCACCGTCAACCCGAGTCGGTCGTTCGCGAGCCGCCACGCGTCGTGCCGCTCGGGCGACTCTGGGATCCCGTTCAGGATGTCCTGGACGCGCAGGTAGGCGTGCTGCCTGTCGCGTGCGCGGTCAATCTCCAGGTCGACTCGATGAACCGCGTACGACCGGGCCTGGCCGAGTCGCTCCTCGAAGCCGGCAGGGTCATCCGCTGGATCCTTGCCACGCGGCAGGACCACAACCTTCACGTCGAAGCCCTGGGACACCGCGAGCTCCATCCCGCGCAAAGTCGCTTCCTCGCCGGCCGCGTCGGAGTCGAAACAGAGGAAGAGGCGTTGCGTGAGCCGCCTGAGCTCGCGCAACTGGTGCTCGGTGAGCGCGGTCCCCATCGAGGCGACAACCGGCTCAAGCCCAGCCTGCCGCAAGGCGATCACATCCGTATTGCCCTCGACGACGAGCGCGCGATCTTCCTTCGTCAGCGCTCCGCGCGCCAGATGGAGTCCGTACAACACGTGGGACTTGTGGAAGAGCTCGCCCTCGGGCGAGTTGACGTACTTGCCGCGCAGCGGATCGTCCTCGTGCAGCTTGCGGGCCTGGAAGCCGACGATCCGGCCGCGCGCATCCGCGAGCGGAAACATCAATCGCCGTTGGAAGTAGTCCGAGCCGCGCCTGGTCACCAGCCCCGCGCCGGCGAGTTCCTCGACCGTGAATCCCTTCTCGCGCGCCTTCTTCGCGAGTGTGGAGCCGGCTGCGGAGAGCCCTAGCCGGAACTCTCGGCACACCTCCTCGCCGAGCCGTCGCGACGCCAGGTACTCCTGCACCGCCTTCCCGGACTCCGCCCACAGCACCCGCTCGTAGAACGACGTCGCCTGGTCGAGCAGCGCGAACAGCCGGTCGCGGCGGTGCCGCTGCGCCTCCGCCTGCGGCGATGACTCCTCGTACTCGAGCTCGACGTTGAAGCGGTCTGCCAGCCACTCGATCGCGCCCACGAAGTCGAGGCTCTCGGTCTCGCGCACGAACGAGATCGCGTCCCCGCCCGCCTGGCAGCCGAAGCAGTAGTACGTCCCACGCTCCGGCGAGACCGAGAACGATGGCGTCTTCTCCTGGTGGAACGGGCACAGCCCCGTGTAGCGCGCGCCGACCTTGCGCAGCCGCGTGCGCGCCTCGACGAGGACGACGATGTCGGCCGCGGACTTGACCGCCTCGACCGAGGTGTCCTTGATTCGGGCCACTAGAGAGCGGCCGCGTACTCGAGCGCGAAGCGATCGGTCATGCCCGCTAGATAGTCCACGATCTCGGCCGGCGAGTCACCCCGATCGGCGAGGTGCTCGAAGATCCGCCGGACTGTTTCCCCCGCGCGCGCGTGCTCCTCGCGCGTCTGCGGCCCGAGGTAGACGTGCTCGAACATGAAGCTGCGCAGCGAGAGCATCGCCGCGCCGACCTCCTCGCCCTGGACGATGTCGTCGGCCGCGGCAGAGGACTCGACGAGGTCGTGGACGAGCGTGTCGACCCGCTTCGACCCGGTCGGGCCGAGGAGGCCGATCTCGTCCCGGGGCAGGTCGTCGGCGTCCAGGATTCCGTGGCGGATTGCGTCGTCGATGTCGTGGTTGATATAGGCCACGCGGTCGACGATCCGGACGATCTTTCCTTCGTGCGTGTCGGGCTCGATCTCGCCCGTGTGCTTGAGAATCCCGTCGCGGACCTCCCAGGTGAGGTTGAGCTGCTCCGCGATCCGCAGCGACTGCTCGTTGTGGCGGAACCCGGTGCCGAATCTCTCACGGAGACAGGCTTCGAGCGCCTCCTCGCCTGCATGCCCGAACGGCGTGTGGCCCATGTCGTGCCCGAGCCCAATCGCCTCGGTCAGATCCTCGTTGAGCCGCAGCGCCCGGGCGACGCCGCGCGCGATCCCGGTCGTCTCGAGCGTGTGCGTCATGCGCGTGCGGAAATGGTCGCCCGCCGGATCGATGAAGACCTGTGTCTTGCCTTTCAGCCGCCTGAACGGCTTCGAGTGCAGGATCCGGTCGCGGTCGCGCTGGAACGGCGTGCGGAGGCGGCATTCGGCCTCGTCCTGCACGCGGCCGCGGGTCTCGTACGAGCGGACTGCGAGCGACGAGAGCCACGCTTCTTCGTGCCAGCGGACCCTCGTCTCGAAGGCGTCGGCTGTCCGTCCGGCTAGCTCGGGCATGGCGCCTAGCGTAGTGCTCGAGGCGGCTCTTGCGGAGCCGCTCAGGGTCAACGACCGGGCTTCCAGCCAAGCGCTCGCGACCAAGCGAACGACAGGAATGCCTCCGGCGACTTCGACCACTCGAGCCAAGCGCGGCGCATTGCTTCGAGGTCGTGTTCGGTCGCCAGCCCGTGCCTCTGTGCCGATGTCGCGTACCAGCCCTCGCCGCAGTCCTCCGCCCGGCCCTGGCCGAAGGACTCCACTGCCTCTGGTGTGCCGTAGCTCCAGTACTTGGAGGTCGCGACGACCGGCTCGAAGCCGGCGGACTCGAGCAGGCCGCGCAGTCGGCGCCCGCGATGCGGATCGGCGGCGTTCTCGAGCAGCCAGACCTGCTCGCGAACCGTGTAGAAGCGCCTCAACAGCTTTTCCTCTGGGCCAGCGAGAATCAGGCCGCCGTACTCGACGCAGGCGACGCCGAGGACTCCACCTGGCTTGAGTACACGTTTGATCTCGAGCAGTGCATCGAGTGGGCGGTCGAGCATCTCCAGCATCGAGTGGCACAGGCACGCGTCGAACTCGTCGGGAGGAAACTCGAGCGCATGCACGTTGCCGATTCGGAATTCGACATTCTCGAGCTCGTGCTCGGCAGCCCAGCGGCGGGCTTCCACGAAGTCCTCGTCCCGATCGACGCCGACTACGTGGCCCGCCGTCTCGGCGAGACCGAGCGTGATCGTCCCGTCTCCGCAACCGATGTCCAGTACGAGCGAGCCGTCGCCGAGATGCGGAAGGAGGAAGTCCGCGTAGTCCGCTGCACGTCGTTCACTCAGGGCTCGCTCGAAGGAGGAGCTCAAACGATGATCGGGACGGTGCCGCCGTCCGCGCTCCAGGCGGAACCTGTCACATAGCTGGCACGGTCCGAGCAGAGGAAGACGATCACCGCGGCGATCTCGTCCGCCTCGGCGAGCCGTCCGAGCGGCCGGCCGCCTGCGACGGCTTCCAGCACCTGCTCGCGCGACTTCCCGGTGCGCTCTGCCTGCTGATCCGCGAGCCCGCCCGGAGCGAGCCAGGCGTCGGTCGCCGTCGGCCCGGGAGTGACCGCGTTGCAGCGGATCCCGTCCTTTGCGTAGAGATCGGCGACGAGCCGGGAGAGCGACAGCACCGCCGCCTTCGTCACCGTGTAGTTCGGCATCGAGATCGAGGGCCGCTTTCCGGCAGTCGAGGAGATGTTGACGATCGAGCCGCCGCGCCGGCGCATCTCCGGGAGGACCGCGCGGATCGCTCGGATGTAGCTCATCACGTTCAGCTGCCACATCTCGTCCCACTGCGCGTCGCTGACCGCGTCGAAATCCGTCTGGTATGCGATCCCGACGTTGTTCACGAGGCAGTCGACCGGGCCGGCTTCACGCATGAGCTCCGCCGCCGCACCTGGATCAGCGAGGTCGCCGACGACGTGCAGCGCCTCGCCGACGCCCGGAGCCTTGCTGCGGCCGCTCGTCACCACGCGCGCGCCCTCCTCGGCAAGCATCCTCGCCACTGCACGGCCGATACCGCCCGTCGAGCCGGTGACGACGCAGACGCGATCGCGGAGCCCGAGATCCACGGGCGGCTAGCGTACAGACCGTGACGACGCTCCTCCTCGCACGCCACGGCGAGACCGAGTGGAACCGCGATGAGCGCTTCCAGGGGCACGCCGATCCGCCGCTGAACGAGACCGGTAGGGCACAGGCCGAAGCGTTCGCCGAGCAGCTCGCCGAAGAGCCGCTCGACGCCGTTTACTCGAGCGACCTGCGCCGGGCATCGGAGACGGCCGAGATCGTCGGCGCGCGCCTCGGGCTCCCGGTGGAGCAGGAGCCCGGGCTGCGCGAGATCGACGTCGGCTCCTGGCAGGGACTGACGAGGGCGCAGATCGACGGACGCCCTTGGGACGGCGAGACGTACGCGGAGCACGCGGAACGAGTTACGCAGGCCCTTCGCGAGATCTCCACACGGCACCCGGACGGACGAGTTCTCATTGTCAGCCACGGCGGGACGCTCCGACGCGTCCAGCAAGCCGTGCTGGGAGAGCCACTGCCCGTCGTCGAGCACTGCACGGTCTGGACGTGCACGCTCGAGGGCGGCGAGCTCGTGTCGAACCCCTGAGTCGAGGGATTTCGCTTCGCCCGGCGGGGCGCCATTCTTCGAAGGTAGGTGTAACAACACGGGGGAAGGTCATGTACGAGAACTGCGGCATTCGGCCTTTGCTGGGGTCGGTACTCGTGAATCAAGGCGCCCTCGAGCGGGGCGAGCTCGACGAAGCGCTGCTCGCCCAGTTCCTGAGCGGAAAGCAGCTCGGCGAGATCCTGGTCGACCGCGGCGTCATCTGTCGCCCGGAGCTCGATCGTGCGATCGCGGGACAGTCGGGGGTCGACCTCGATGAGGAAGCCGGCTTCGGCTTGGGCCTGCGAGCGGCGATCGAGCGGCGGCACCGCCTGCGGCGCGATTTCCAAATCTAGAGGCGAGCCCTCAACGGGTACGCTCCGCTCGTGGAGGACTACACGAGCAAGTACAAGGGCGAGCAGGTCGAGGTCGCTATGTTCGGCGGCGACTACCACGAGGGTGTCCTGACCGCGTACTGCGCCGTCGACGAGGTCCCGCACATCGAGCTCAACGGCCACATCCTGATCCCGCTCCAGAACATCGCCTCGCTGCACTGCACGAGCCGTTGTGACGCGCCAGAGCCGGACTGGCCTCCGCGCGGCTTCGCCGAGGACGAGCGCGACTCGTAGTCTCTTGGGCTTCTGGCCGACGGCGAGGAACCTGGCCAAAGCCTGGCTCCTCCTGATCGGCTTCTGCGTGGTCGTCGGCGGGCTCTTCTGGTGGGCGAGCGGCTACCGCCCGGCGTCGATCGCGATCTTCTGCGTCCTCCTCGCGGCAGCCGCGCTCTACTGGTACCTCGACCGCGTTGCGCCCGGCATGGTGGGAGCGAGAGAGCTGGCCGCGGCCGAGGCTCCCCTCCTGCGGTCAACCGTGGAGCGCCTGGCAGCGCGGGCCGGCGTCCTCCAGCCGAAGCTCTACTTCTTGGACGACGGCCACCCGAGGGCGTTCGCCGCCGGTCGAGGGCCCCGAGGGTCGTCGCTGACGGTCAGCGCCGGACTCCTGTCCGCAACGCCGCCGGCAGAGCTGGACGGGATCCTGGCGCACGAGCTCGTGCACGTCGCGAACCGGGACGTGCTGGTGCAGACGACCGTCGTCGTTCTCTCGGGGTTCTTGATCGAGGTCACGCGGCTCACGGGCTGGTTCCAGCGCGCATTCCTGTTCGTGCTCGCCCCGGTTGCAGCTTCGTTCACGCACCTCTTGCTCTCCCCCGGACGCGAGTACGCCGCCGACCGAGCCGCGGCCAAGATCTGCGAGTCGCCGCACGGGCTGGCCGACGGACTGCTCCGGCTGGAGGCGGCCGGCTCGTTCGTCGAGTTCCGCGCGAGCCCGGCGACGGAGCCCTTGTACACGGTGAACCCGTTCGCCGAGCAGGGGGTGGCCGCGATGTTCGTCACGCATCCGCCACTGGGGGAGCGCGTGCGGCGGCTGCGAGAGCTCGATCCGGAGTGGCGCGACCGGCTGCAAGCCGCCTAGTCGAGCTCGCCCGGCAGCAGCGAGAACATCACGCCGTCGCGCCTGCCGCCGCCGCGTTCGGGAAGCATCGCGCGGAGAACGCCTTCGCGCTGGAAGCCGGCCTTCTCCGCCGCGCGTTGCGAGGGGACGTTCTCGGGATCGGTTACGAGCTCCATGCGGCCCAGGCCGAGGCTCTCGAACGCCCAGCGGCTCAGCGTGACTAGCGCATCCGCTGCGACTCCGCGTCCACGAGCTTGCGGCGCAACCCAGTACCCGACATGCCCCGTCTTCAGGTGGCTGATTCGCAAGTCGATCGCGCCGGCGAGATCCCCCGTCGACGCATCGTCGATCGCAAAGGGCCGCCTGTCATCGGCTGAGGCCAAGCACTGCTCGATGTAGAACCGGGCGTCCGCCTCGCCGTACGGCTGCGGCACGAGTGCGAGCCAGCGCGCGATCTCTGCGTCCTGGCAAGCAGCGGTGACGGCCGGCACGTCCTCCAGTCGCCACGGGCGCAAGATCACTCTTTTGCCTCTTAGGTCCACGGCGCGATTAATCCAAATTCCACGGTTCCGCGTAAAGAACGGTGAGAGGATGAGTCGCGCCGCGGTAGTCGTTCCGCTCGCACTGCTGGCTCTCACGGGGGCAGCCGGCAAGTCATCAGCGGCGACGACGCGGGAGCCCGAGCTCACAGTCCCGGCCGACATGACCGTCGAGGCCGAGGCGCCGACAGGAGCCGCCGTCTCCTTCACGGCTTCCGCCGTCGGTCGCGAGAACCAGTCGCTTTCTGTCACCTGCAACCCCGCGTCGGGCTCGACGTTCCCTTTGGGCCAGACGACAGTCACCTGCACGGCTCAGGATCGTCCCGACGAGGTGGCGACGAAGAGCTTTCGGGTCACGGTCGCCGACCGCACCCCTCCGCGGCTCGTCGTCCCGGGGACGCTGAGGGCCCGAACGACGAATCGAACGGGCGCAGTCGTGAAGTTCCGGGCCTCAGCCACTGACCTCGTCGACGGTCGGCTCGCACCGTTTTGCTCGCCACAGTCGGCCAGCCTCTTTCCGGTCGGAGTGACCACGGTCGAGTGCTCGGCGACGGATCGCCGCCAGAACATCGCCCGCGACTCGTTCACGGTCAAGGTCTCCCTTTCCCGACGGGCTCGACAGGCGGCGCTCTACTCACCGGTGGCCGGCTCCGTCGTAGCGGGACCGCCACTCCTTCGCTGGCGTGCAGTTCCTCGCGCGACCTACTACAACATCCAGGTGTACCGCGACGGGCACAGGATCCTGAGCTTTTGGCCGAGCCGGCCGAGGTTCCAACTCCACGATTCGTGGGCCTACCACGGTCGCAGGATGATCCTTACCTCTGGTTCGTACGTCTGGCTGGTCTGGCCGGGCTTCGGCGACCTGGCGCGCGCGAACTACGGCCGGCTCCTCGGCCGCAGCACGTTCCGCGTGCAATAAAAAAGCCCCGCTCACGCAGGGCTTTTCGAGAAACTAATTCGGCGGCGACCTACTCTCCCGGGAGGTTGCCCTCCGAGTACCATCGGCGCTGGCGGGCTTAACTTCTCTGTTCGGAATGGGAAGAGGTGTACCCCCGCCGCTATGACCGCCGAAACTTGTCAAATGCGCTGCATTTCGCGCGCACCCTCAAAACTCCATAGCAGCTGACACGTGTTCAAAATCAAGACCTCGGGCAATTAGTACGGGTCCGCTGAACGGATTGCTCCGCTTGCACGTCCCGCCTATCAACGTGGTGGTCTCCCACGGCCCTTACTCCTTC
>JBKPQP010000206.1:0-24199 GCA_046734155.1 Actinomycetota bacterium
GAGCTGGGGATGCTGCGTGCCGTCGGGATGACGCGGAACCAGGTCTCGCGGATGGTGCGGCAGGAGAGCGTGATCACCGCCTTGATCGGGGCAGCGCTGGGGCTGCCGCTCGGCGTCTTCCTCGCCGTGCTCGTGACCAAGGCGCTGTCGCAGTTCAACGTCGAGTTTCTGCCGCCGTGGAAGAGCCTGATCGGTTTCGCGATCGTCGCCATGATCGCCGGGGTGCTGGCAGCGGTGGCTCCGGCAAGACGCGCCAGCAAGCTGAACGTGCTGCGCGCGCTGCAGTACGAGTAGACAGCCCGCATACTTGGTCGCATGTCGGAGCGCGAGGAGCTCCAGGCGCACGTCGCGGCCCGCCGCGAGCTCGGTCGCGAGTACGAGCCCGAGCTCGTCGACTCGTTCCTCGAGCGAATCGAGGGCAAGCTCGACCAGGGCAACCGCGGCAAGGCTGCGCGCCGCCACCAGGAGCACCATCCCATCACGCCGCTCGTGCTCGGCTCGCTCGCGTTGTCGATCCCGTTGATCGCCGTCGCCGGCGGCCAGGCGGGGGCGTTCGGCGTTGCGATGGTCTGCATCGCGATCGTCCTCGTCAACCTGTTCGTCGTGCTCTTCCGGCGCTAGTCGTGGAGCTGACGGACTACCGCGAGCGGTTCCCGATCCTCGCGGAGACGACGTACCTGATCAGCCACTCGCTCGGGCCGATGCCTGCCGAGGCTGCGCGGCGCGTCGCCAAGTACGCGGAGGCCTGGAACACCCGCGGCATCAGGGCGTGGGGCGAAGGGTGGTGGGAGATGCCCATCACTGTCGGCGACCAGATCGGGCGGCTCATTGGCGCTGCGCAGGGCTCGACGGTCATGCACCAGAACGTGACCGTCGCCGAGGCAGTCGTCCTCTCGTGCTTCGACCTGCGCGGCGAGCGGAACCGGATCGTCTACGAGGACGAGAACTTCCCGTCCGTCCGTTACCTCCACCAGGCGCAGCGCGGCGCCGAGATCGTGGTCTGCCGCGACGAGGAGGAGATCGTTGCCGCGATCGACGAGCGGACGCTGCTCGTCCCGATCACCCACGTGATCTTCAAGACCGGGCGCATCCAGGACGTCGAGCCGATCGTCGAGCGCGCCCACGAGGTCGGCGCGCACGTCGTCCTCGACGCGTATCAGTCCGTCGGCGCCGTTCCGCTCGACGTCACGGCCTTGAACGTCGACTTCACCGTCGGCGGAAGCGTGAAGTGGCTTTGCGGCGGGCCGGGCGCCGGCTGGCTGTACGTCCGGCCGGATCTGGCTGCGACGCTCGCGCCGACGCTCGTCGGCTGGCAGGCGCACGCACGACCGTTCGGTTTCGAGCCCGAGCTCGAATACGCGGAGGGCGCTCGGCGCTTCCTGACCGGCACGCCGAACGTGCCGGCTTTGTACGCGGCAACCGCGGGCTACGACATCGTCGAAGAGATCGGCGTCGACCGGATCCGCGCCAACTCGGTTCGCCAGACCGAGGTGCTCGTGAGGCTGCTCGACGAGGCCGGGCTCGAGGTAGTGAGCCCACGCGACCCGGAGCGCCGAGGCGGGTCGGTCGTCGTCCGAGTGCCGGACGCTCCGGCCGTCCATGCGAAGCTCGAGGCGCGCGGGATCCTCTGCGATTTCCGGCCTGACGTCGGCCTGCGGCTCGGGCCGCACTTCTTCAACACGGTCGAGGAGCTCGAGCTCGCCGTCTCGGCGATTGCCGAGGTCGTCGGCCGGGGCGCGACGATGCCCGCCCCGGCCCGATCGACCTAGCGCTCAGTTCGTCCCGTTCGGATCTTCCTGCATCGCGAGCCTCATCGATCCTGCGAGCGCCTCCTGGAAGTGGCGCTGCTGAATCGGAACGGCCCAATCGACGAGAGACTGCACGTCCGACTTGCCTGCCTTCTTGCCGAGCACGCCGAGTACCTCCCAGTGCCCGACCTCGCCCGCCTCCGCCATCGTCAGGAACTCGAAGCCGTCGAGCCCTTCGGCGTCGCTGCCGAGATAAGTGCGCATCATCTCGGTCGCCTCCTGCTTCGTCTCGCGTGCCTTGTCCAGGACCGCGGTCTTCTTGCCGTCGAGCTCCTCGGCGAGCTGCGTGCAGCGCTCCTCGGTCTCCTTCGCCTCGCTGTTCATCCGGTCGAGCGTCTGCTTGAGCTCGTCGTCCTCGACGAGGCCCGAGACCTTGTCCGTTGCGCCCTGCGCAGCCATCGCGAGGCCCGTCACTTCCGCGAGCTTCTCCTCGAGTGTCGTTAGTTCGGCCATGACCCCTCCTCGGTTAGTTGTCGGTTGCAAAGGTCCAGATCCCCGGCCCGGTCGCTTGCAAACGCTTCGGCCGTTTCGGCCGCAACCGCTCGGGAACAGGGAGTGCATGACGACGATTGCCGTGCTCGGAACCGGGACGCTCGGGTTTCCCGTGGCACGCAATCTCGCGCGGGCCGGGCTCGACGTGCGCGCCTGGAACCGCACGGCCGAGAAGGCGGAAGCGCTCGCCGACGACGGGGTGACTGTGCCGGCCTCGGTGTCCTCCGCCGTCGCTGATGTGGACGTTCTGATCACGTTCCTCGCCGATGGCCCTGCCGTCGAAGAGGTGATGGACGAAGCCGCGCAGGCGGCGCCGAGCGGCGCCGTGTGGATCCAGTCGAGCACAGTCGGGATCCCTGCGACCGAGCAGCTGCGCGAGATCGCGTCCGAGCATGGGCTCGTGTTCGTCGATGCTCCCGTCCTCGGGACGAAGGAGCCCGCCGAGAATGGCGAGCTCGTCGTCTTCGCGTCGGGGCCGCACGAGGCCAGGAACCGGTGCGAGCCGATCTTCGATGTGATCGGCAAGGCCACCCGCTGGGTCGGCGAGGCCGGCGCGGGGCAGCGGTTGAAACTCGTCGTCAACACCTGGCTGCTGGCGGCCGTCGAGGGAGTGGCCGAGGCGATCTCGCTGGCCCGTGCGCTCGGCATCGACCCGAACGAGGTTCTCGACGCACTCTCGGGCGGGCCGCTCGACATGCCCTACCTCCAGCTCAAGGGCAAGGTGATGATCGAACGGAATTTCGAGCCGAGCTTCAAGGCGTCGCTCGCCGGGAAGGACGCTGGCCTCGTCCTGGAAGCGGCCGAGCGCGTCGAGCTCGAGCTCCCGCTCGTGGAGGCCGTGCACGGAGCCTTCGAGCAGACGGTCGAGCTCGGGCATGCGGAAAAGGACATGGCGTCCGTCGTCGAAGTCGTCGGCCGCCGGACCGCGGCCCGCTAGATCAGCTCGAGCACGCGCTCCGCGTACTGCGGCGCCGTCGGCTCCTTCTCGTGCGCGAAGTAGGCGAAGACCTCGATGCCCTTCGCCACGAGCGGCCGGACGTCGTCCGCGATCCGCTTGATCGCCTTCTCGGTGTACGGCGGGTCGCGGAAGCGCAGGTAACGGAACGGCGCCTTCGCGTCGACCTCGTCGACCCGGACCGCGTTCTCGGGCAGCTCGATGCCGTTCCACGACTCGTGCCTGAAGTCGAACGCGAGCTTCAGCGCCGGGTCGAGCGAGCCGAGTGCGAACGTGAGAAACCCCTCATCGCGCTTCTGGGTGACGAGGATGCGGATCGGCCCGAGCCGCTCGCCGAGCATGCGCACGCCCTCCTCGAACGTCGCCGCCTGCCGCAGCTGGTACGCCTGCATCTTGACCGCGAACCGGAACGTCCCCGGCGTCTGCTCGGCCCAGCGCTTGAACTGCTCCTCTCCGGGAATCCGGTAGCCGGTCGAGTTCAACTCGACGCTCGGCAGGCGCTCGGCGTAGCGCATGAGGTACTCCTCCCGCTTCGTCCCGGGCGGGTAGAAGTCGGGCCGCCACGACGGGTAGGACCAGCCGGAGGCGCCGACATAGGCCCCCGGTACACTCGACTTCGTGGCCGTCACACCCGAAGTCCTAGCGGAGAACGTCGTCCAGGTCCTCGATCACGGGTTCCTCGCGCTCGACGGCTCGCTTGCGTCCGACCTCGCGGTCGTCAACGGCGCGCGGGTCTCGTTCAACCAGGCCTCGGACGAGATGGGCGAGCGCGACGAAGGGCTGATCCGGTTCCTCATACGCGAACGACATGGCTCTCCGTTCGAGCACGGCTACTTCCGGTTCGTCGTCAAGGCGCCGCTCTTCGTGGTTCGCGAGCACCATCGGCATCGAGCAGGCCATTCATACAACGAATGGAGCGGGCGCTATTCGAAGATGGAGCCTGAGTTCTACGTCCCGGAGAACGTCAGGACGCAGGTCGGCAAGCCGGGCGCCTACTCGTTCGAGCCGGTCGAGGACGACGTGCGCGAGAACGCGCAGCGGGAGATCGAGGAGAACGCGATCCGTGCGTTCCAGGCGTACGAGCGGATGCTCGAGCAGGGCGTCGCGAAGGAGGTTGCAAGGTCGGTGCTCCCGCTCTCGACTTACACGAAGTACTACTGGAGCTGCAACCCGCGTAGCCTGATGCACTTCTGCTCGCTCCGGAACCACGAGGCGGCTCAGTTCGAGATTCGCGAGTACGCGGCCGCCGCCGAGTCGTTCCTCGAGCGCGCGATGCCGGTCACGCACGCGGCCTTCGTGGCGAACGACCGAACGGCGCCCTAGGAAATCTGCGCACTGACCACCGGCACGGCCTTGTGCGTGGTGTGATCCCAACGCGCGATCTCGAGCCCGTCGAAGTCCGCGGGGTCGTAGGCGACCGGGAAGCGGAGCGTGGTCGACTGCGGGCCGCGGACGTTGAAGCTCCCGCAGACGACGATCGGCTTGCCGCCCTTCGTCATGTAGAGCGTGTAGTAGTCGCGCTCCGTAAGGCTCTTCAGCCCCGCGACCCTGAGGAGCATCGGTGTGTTGCCGTTCTTGTCCCGTGGCCCGAACTTGACGACGGCGCTGGCCTCACGGTTCTCGAGCTTCACGGTTCGGACCGATTCGAACGGAGTGCCCTTCGAATGCCCGGCGATGTAACCGCCGACGAAGGCGATCAGTGCGATCGCGGCTGCGAGCGCAAGGGCTGCGCCGATGCGACGCCTGGGCAAGCCCGTCGGCTCGAGTTCGGTGACATTCCCGCGGCGGTCCGGCGGCTCGGCGAGCTCCGGTGGGAGTTCCGGCGGAGGGCCGGCCGCGATCAGCATCTCGTGGACGCGCTCGAGGCGCTCCTGCTCAGCGGGCGGGAGGCCCTCTCCGACCACGTCTCTGAAGTTGGGTGCGTCGCTCACGACAGCTCTCCTTCCAATACATCTGCGAGCCGGGAGAGCGCACTCCTCGTTCGCGTCTTGACTGTGCCTAGGGGAATTCCGACGAAATCTGCGATCTCGCTCTGGGACAGGCCGCCCCAGTAGGCGAGCTCGATCAGCCTCCGCTCCTGCTCCGGGAGCTCTGCGAGCGCGCGGTGCACGCGCCACGCAGTCCAGCTGGCCTCGGCCCGCTCCTCGGGGCCGGCGTCGTTCGACGGCTCGTCCGGCGGCTCCGCCGGGACGGGCCCCTGCGCGCGGCGCCGGTCGACGATCGCGTTCCTCGCGACCGCGTAGAGCCAGGGCGCGCCGGGGCCGCGGTCGCTTCGGTAGCTCTTCGCGGACCGCCAGATCGAGGCGAACGTCTCCTGCACCGCGTCCTCGGCCCGCCCCCGATCTCCCAGACGTCTCAGGGCGAGTGCGAAGACGGGTCGCGCGTAGCGTTGGTACAGCTGCTCGAAGGCGCCGGAGTCACCCTCGCCCACTCGCGAGATCAGTTCGCCGTCGGTGGCTGGTTCCACGGCCCAGATGGTGGCGAGTGGTGACTGACCGGGCAACCCGGTACTGAGTGCGAGCTCCGCAGACATCGTCCTTGTGACAACTTCTACGCCTCCTGAAGCCGCCCGGATTGCAGCATGCGGCCTCCGTCGAGGATGAGACTGGTGCCGGTAACGAACGATGCTCCGGCGAGGAAGAGGACGGCGTCGGCCACGTCCTCGGGCGTGCCGATCCGGCCGAGGAGCGTTTCCGCGGCGCGGCGTTCCTCCTGGCCCGGGTCGACCGCGACCGTGCCGGGCGCGATCCCGCAGACGCGAACCTCCGGAGCGAGCGCGCGGGCGAAGACGCGGGTCAGCATCGCCTGCGCGGCCTTGGCGGCAGAGTGGGCGGCAAAGGACGGCCAGGGTTGGTACGCGGCGACGTCCTCGATCATGACGACGACGCCTGCGGACTCGCGCAGATGCCGCGCGCACGCTTGCGTGACGAAGAAGCTGCCCTTGGCAGTCGCGCCCAGCGCGGCGTCCCAGTCGACCTCGGTCACCTGGTCGACCGGCTTGGGCGTGAACCCCTCGCTCGCCCCGTTCACGAGCAGGTCGAGCCCGCCGAGCTCGGCCGTGGCCCGCTCGACGAGCGTGTGCGCGGCCTCCGCGTGCGACAGGTCCCCGTCCGCGCGCCCCGCGGCGACCACCGACCAGCCATTGGTGCGCAAGCGCTCGGAGATGGCGGAACCGACCCGTCCGGTCCCGCCTGTGACGAGCGCGCGCATTGTTCGGGGAGTGTAAGGATCCGCCGCGTTCCTCCGGACAAGGGATAGGAATTTCCGGCGTCGAACCGAAGCCTGTCCACATGAAACGACTTCCGCTCGCACTCATCGCTCTCGCGCTCCTGACGATCCCGTCGGCTCTGAGCGCGACCACGAAGAACGTCGACATCACCAGTGCCGGGTTCACGCCGAACAAGGTCACCATCGACTACGGCGACACCGTCACCTGGACGAACAAGGACACCGCGAACCACCAGGTGCTCGCCGACCAGCTCGCCTTCCCGACCTCGTCAGTCCTCGGACCCAATCAGACCTACTCGTACACATTCACCAAGTCGGGAAGCTTCGGCTACCGCGACGCGCTGAACACCAATCGCCGCGGAACGGTCGTTGTCCGCACCGGGCTCTCGATCACCGCGGCGCCCGCACAGGTCCGATACGGCAAGCCCGTGGCGCTGTCCGGCTCCATCTCGAGTGGCGCAACCGGGGACACGGTGAACATCGACGCGATGGAGTGCGGCAAAACGGCCTTCACACGCCTCACGTCCGTCAAGACGGCCGCGAACGGCGTCTGGAGCTCGCCGGTCAAGCCGACGCTGAACACCGTCTACCAGGCGTCCTGGAAGAACACGAAGAGCGCGCAGATGCCGGCCAAGGTTGCGCCGGGTCTCTCGCTCAAGCGCGTGGGCGCGCACAGGTACAAGGCGTCTCTCACCGCTGCGCAGGCGCTCACGGGTAAGTATGTGCTCCTGCAGCGCTACGCCAAGGCCAAGGGGGCGTGGAAGACGGTCAAGCGCGTCACGCTGCGCACCGCGAAGACGGGCACCGCGCCGACGGTTGTGAGCTCGACGACGATCCGGCTACGGCTCGCCAGGGGCACGCGCCTCCGCCTGCTCCTGACCGCGGACCAAGCCGGGGCCTGCTACGTGACGACGCGCAGCTCGGCGATCCGCGCGTAGAGCGCTTTCCCCGGACAGGGGTTGCGGAAAAGTGCCCGCAAACCGACATCGTTTGCGATGAGGAAGCTTGCGCTTGCCCTGTTCGCCCTTGCCGTCTTCGGGGTCGCGCCGACGTTCGGTGCGACCAAGGGCGTCGAGGTCACCCGGGCCGGGTTCACGCCGAACAAGACGACCGTCGACTACGGCGATACCGTCACCTGGACGAACCGGGACAACACGAGCCATCAGGTTGTCTCCGACCGGGGCGAGTTCCCGGCGTCGCCGGTTCTCGCACCGAACCAGACGTACTCGTACACCTTCATGAAGTCGGGCAGCTACGGATATCGCGACGCGTTCAACCCGAAGAAGCACGGCACGGTCGTCGTGCGCACGGGAGTCTCAATCGTCGCGGCGCCTGCGCTCGCCGTCTACGGCTCTTCGCCGAGCGTGACCGGCTTCGTCTCGAGCGGTGCGAGCGGCGAGCCCGTGGTTCTCGACGGGATGCAGTGCGGCTCAACGAGCTTCGCCAGGGTCGCGTCGGTCAGCAGCACCGCGCAAGGCCGCTGGAGCTCGCCGGTCAAGCCGGTCGTGAACACGGTCTACCAGGCGACGTGGAAGAACGCGAAGAGCGTTCAGCTGACCGAGAAGATCCAGCCGCGGCTCTCGTTCAGGCGCACTCGCCTGCACAGGTTCGCCGTGTCCGTGACGGCGGCCCAGGGCTTCGTCGGGAAGTTCGTCGTCGTCCAGCGCTACTAAGCGGCGAAGCGAATGTGGAAGAACCTGAAGCGGGTCCGACTGAGCAAGGCCAGGCCCGGCGTCGCGCCGACGCTCGTCAGCTCCGCGAGCTTCGGGGCCTCAGTCCCGCGCCGAACGCGTCTCCGCGTGCTCTTCACGCAGGACCAGGTCGGGGCGTGCTACGCCGCCACGCGCAGCGACGTCGTTCGGGCCTGACACCGCTTCGCTAGGCGCTTCGGCCGGTGGGCGAAGGCGTCTTTTCCAAAATCCTTACAGGAGGAACGCAACTTCTGAACGTTCAGGCCGTTCCATACATAGCCGTCAACGACTTAGGGGGAACCGCCACATGAAGAAGGCTCTAGCATTAGCCACTGCGGCGTGTGCGCTTGGGGTTGCCGGCTTCGCCTTTGCGGGTCTCGCCGCGAACAAGACCGTGAACATCACGTCAACGGCGTTCAAGCCGAAGGCCGTCACCATCGCCGGTGGCGACACGGTCACCTGGAAGAACGTCGACACGGTGAACCACCAGGTCGTGGCCAACAGCGGCGCGTTCGCGTCGGGTCAGATCGCCCCGAATCGCACCTACGCGAAGCGGATCGACACGCCCGGCACGTACAACTATCACGACGCGCTCCATCCCACGCTCAAAGGCACCGTGAAGGTGACGGGCGCGGCACCGTCTGTCTCGATCGCGGCATCGACTCCGATCGCCGTGTACGGGAACGCGATCCACATCAGCGGGGCGATCTCGCCGGCGGCAGTGAACGACACCGTCACGGTCTGGGCACAGCCTGCGGGCCAGGCTTCGTTCGTCAAGCTGGCCGATGTCCAAACGGTGACGAACGGCGTCTGGGACTACGTGACGACGCCTCAGCTTCTCACCGCGTACAAGGCGACGTGGAAGGGCAAGACGAGCGCAATCGTCACGGTTGCGGTCCAACCGCGGCTCCGTCTCGCAAAGGTCGGCCGCTGGTTCGTCGCACGGGTTCAGCCCAACAAGTACCGCGGGCACTGGGTCTACGTGCAGCGGGCGAACGCATTCGGTGAGTGGGTCAGCCTGAAGAAGGTCTCGCTCAACAGCCAGTCGGCGAACCGCTTCAAGCTGCGCCACCTGCCGCGTGGCCTCAACCGGGTGCGTCTGTTCATCACGACCAACCAGGCCGGCTCCGGGTACTTCCACGGCGCCAGCCCGAGCCTCAGCTTCCGCCGCCGCTAGGGCGACGGACCTACTAGGCCGCCGGCGGTGGGGTCCCGCCGGCGGCTTAGTCTGGTTGCGGCTTCGCTGCGCTCGCCTTCACGGGTGAACCCCTGGTTCCTCCGTGTGCCCCTCCTTGCCGCCGAATCGGCGCTCGGCTGTTTCAGGAGCCGGCGGAGGTCGGTGCGGGTTCCCTTGGTTTCTTGACGTTCGTGAGCCTCCCGCCCGGCGAAGCCGGGCTCCGGCGGAAGCTCGTGGTTCTCTCCGGGGCGTTTCTGTCTAGGTCGACCCTGTCCTCACCTTGCCGACCGCCTTCTCGTAGCGCTCGGCGATGGCGGGCCAGTTGACGACGTTCCACCAGGCCTCGAGGTAGTCGGGGCGGCGGTTCTGGTACTTGAGGTAGTAGGCGTGCTCCCAGACGTCGATCCCGAGCAGCGGCTCGTGCGACTGCATGATCGGGGAGTCCTGGTTCGCCGTCGAGTAGACGGAGAGCCCGGTGCCGTCGTGGACGAGCCACGACCACCCTGAGCCGAAGCGGTTCACTCCGCCGTCGTTGACCGCCTTCTTCAGCTCGTCGAGCGATCCGAACGTGTCGTTGATCGCGTCTGCGAGGTCGCCCTCCGGGTCGCCGCCGCCGTCCGGGCCCATGATCTCCCAGAACAGCGAGTGGTTCGCGTGGCCGCCAGCGTTGTTCCTGAGAACGGTCTGCTTGTCCTCGGGCAGCGTGTCGAGGATCGTCAGGACCTGCTCGTAGGTCTCGTTCGCCCAGTCGGTCCCCTCGAGCGCGGCATTCGCCTTGTCGACGTACGCCTGGTGGTGCTTGTCGTGGTGCAGGCGCATCGTCTCCTCGTCGATGTGCGGCTCGAGCGCGCCGTAGTCGTAGGGAAGAGGTGGGACCTCGAAAGCCATCTGCACTCCTTTCTTCTGCTGGGCTGAGGCGCCGACTCGCCGGCGGCGACCCAAAGAGGCCGTGCTGGCTTCGCCAGCATGGCCGTTCCCATTATGCTCGCCGTCGCCCATTCAGGAGAGGAGTCCCATTGGCCACCCTTGCCTACAACGCCGAAGAGATCGCGCCTCGTGACCTCAAGCCCGCCCTCTACGAGCTCGAGGGGATCTCACGCGAGGCCGTCGAGGCCCACTACAAGCTGTACGAGGGCTACATCGCGAAGCGGAACGAGATCCTGGGCCGGCTCGCCGACGTCGACCTCGAGTCCGGCAACCAGGTGTACTCCGACGTCCGCGCGCTCAAGGTCGACCTCACCTTCGCGATCGGGGGCGTCAAGAACCACGAGATCTACTTCGAGCACCTGGGCGGCGACGGCGGCGACCCGACGGGCCCGATCGGCGACCTGATCGATCGCGACTTCGGCGGCGCCGACGAGTGGCGCGCCGACCTCAAGGCGACCGGCATGGGCGGCCGCGGCTGGGCCTGGACGGCCTACGACTGGGACGAGGGCCGGCTCTTCAACTACATCGGCGATGCGCAGAACTCGTATCCGATCTGGAACGCGACGCCGCTCGTGGCGCTCGACGTCTACGAGCACGCGTACTTCCTCGACTACCGAACCGACCGGGCGGCCTACATCGACGCGTTCTTTGAGAACCTGGATTGGGGGACCGTGAACAACTGGGTCTCGGGGTACAGCATCCCGCTCAGATAACCATCGAAACGCGGTGACCGAGACGAGAGTCCAGCTCAGGCGGAAGCCGGCGAGCGCCTCAGCCACTCGCTCAGGTCGGTGTGGTGCTCGAGCGGGCCGCCGTGCTCGAGCTCGCGGCGAAGCTCGCCGACGGTGCCGAAGCGCTCGGCGAGGACGTCGTGAGTGTGGATCGTCTCCAGGTTGACCTGTCGTGAGAAGACGAAGTCCGAGTCGTCCAGCGAGGGGTACGCGTCGAGGATGCCTTTGAGCGCGATGCGGACGGAGTCCTCGACAAAGCGCGGCTGGAGATGGGCGTGCTCCACGACGAACACCTCGTCCGGCCGCTTGAGCAGCTCGTAGACGGGTGCGCTCATCGAGCCCTCGACGATCCCGACCAGCTGCTCCGCGTTGACGTTCGTCTGCGAGCCGACGTAGAGCGTCCCGCGCCCGCGCTGGTTGTGCGTCGCAATCGGCACGAGCTCGAGGATCCGCTCGATGTCTCCGTCGTCGAAGCCGGCCTCGAGCAGGCGCTCGCTCGCGCGGCCGCGCACGAGCCCCTGGGCGCAGGGGCAGGCGTTGATGCCGGCGGCCTCGACGCCGACGAGCCGCCGGACGTCCCGCGAAGACGCCGCCGCGATCCCGATCAGTTCGACCATTTCCTGCGTTGGCAGCCCCGTCACTGGGGTCGTGCGCTCGATCGGGTAGCGCGCTGAGATGTGCACGTGCGCGCGGAGCGCCTGCTGCCGCTCGACGATGTGCGTCGCGATGTGCTCCGCGAGCACCTCGACGAGGAACGCCTCGCCGATCACGACCTCCTCGATAGCCTCCTCGAATAGCTCGGGGAAGCGCGACATGTGCACGCCCTTCTGGGACGGGTCGAGGTCGACCGTACATTCGATGTCTGCTGCGATCTGCTTCTCGACGCCGCCGTAGCTGATGCGGATCGCCTTGCTCGCGCCCATCACGCCCGCCCGGGACAAGCCGAGCCGGACCTCGGGCTGCGAGGCCTGGACGTCGTCTTCGAGCAGTCGCGTCAGGTCGTCCATGGAGAGGGATATTGTGCCTTTCGTGGCCCCGACCGAGGACTTTTCGCGCTTCGTGTCGCTCGCGTGCCATGACCTCCGGACGCCGCTCGCGACCGTGAGCGGCTTCGCGTACACGCTCGAGCAGGGGGACGACCTCGGCGATCCGGCCGCGCGTTACGTATCGATGATGCTTGCGGCCGCCGAGCAGATGGCCGACCTCCTCGACGAGCTAGGCGTCGTGGCTCGGATCGAGGCGGGCCGCTACCAACCCGCGCTGACCGAGACAGACACACTCGAGCTCGTCCAGGCTGCCGCGGACCGGCTCGGAGACCAGGCGGTGGCGAGCGGCTCGGGCGGAACGGTGCACGTCGACCGCGGCCCGGTGGAAGTCGGTCTTGCGGGGCTCGCTCTCTGCGCGCTGCGCCACGGCGCTCTCGAGCGGGCCGAGCTCATCGCCTCGGGTGAGATAGTCGAGATTGCACCGATTCCGGAGGCCGCTGCTCCGATTGTGCTCGCCGAGGACCTGAAGGACCTCGGCGCGGCGACCGCGCGACGCGTCATCGAGGCGATCGGCGGAAGCCTGACGCTCGAGGGCGAGCGCCTGCTCGTCCGTCTTCCCGCCTGAACAGGGCCAGCAGGCGGGCGAACCGAGGACGTCGCTCCTCGGGACGCGCTCGGAGCAGGACGCGTTCGTCGCTGAGTGGGTCGTGGTCTCTGGGCATCATGCTCCGACGGTACGCGCGCGCGGGAGCGGTCGCGTCGGCCGGAGGCGCGATTTTCGCCTCATCCTCGAGGATGAGATGGAATTCGTCAGCGCGGCCGATGCGTACGCTCGAACGCTGGAGTACCGTCCGAGCCATGACTGATCGAGCCTGGAATCTCCTCCGGCACCACTGGTTCACCATCCTGGTAGCCATTGGCGCCGTCGCGGCCGCGACCGAGCTGATCGTACGCCGTAACGCGAGCGACGCCCCGACGACGTCGCTCTGGATCACGTTGCCGCTGGTCGTGATCATGATTGTGCCCCTCTTCTGGTGGCGGCGATTCCCCTTCGGCGCTCCGGCGACGGTTTTCGTGATCGGTGCCGTCGAGTCGTTCGTCGACGGCCGGCTCCCGCAGTTCACAGGGGCGACGTTCTTCGCCGTGCTCGCCGCTGTCTTTCTCTTCGGCGTCCTCGAGGACCGTCGGCAGGCGGTCGCGGGCCTTGGGATTGCCCTGGCCGCTGGCGGTGTCGTGGTCGTCAATAATCCGGCACAGGGCTGGGGTGACTTCCTCGGCATCGCCCTGCTCTTCAGCGTCCTCTGGCTGGCTGCGTTCGCCGTCGGCCGGCAGCTCGAGCAGGGACGGGCCGCGCAGAAGCGTGCCAAAGAACTGGAGCGGGAGCGGGAGGCAGAGGCTCGAGCCGCGGTCGCCGAGGAGCGCGCCCGCATCGCGCGCGAGCTACACGACGTCGTCGGCCACAGCGTCAGCGTGATGACCGTCCAGGCGAGCGCGGTCCGTCGTCGGCTGAGGTCCGACCAGGAGCAGGAGCGCGAGGCGCTCGAGATCGTCGAACAGACGGGCCGCGAAGCCCTCGCCGAGATGCGCCGGCTCGTCGGAGTTCTGCGCAGGCCCGAGGAAGCGCCGGCGCTCGCACCGCAGCCGAGCCTCGAGCACCTCGACCGGCTCGTGGCGCAGGCGCGCGAGTCCGGATTGCCCGTCGAGGTCCAGATCGAGGGCGAGCCCACTCAGCTGCCGCCGGGAGTCGACCTGACCGCATACCGGCTCGTCCAAGAAGGCCTTACGAACGCGATCAAGCACGCGCGCGCCTCGAAGGCGGACGTCGTCGTTCGCTATGGGGACAGCAGCGTCGAGATCTCGGTCACAGACGACGGGGCCGGAGGCGGCGACGGTGGGGGCGGGGGCCACGGTCTCGTCGGGATGCGCGAGCGGGTTACGGTCTACGGCGGCGAGCTCGAGGCAGGGCCGCGGCCCGACGGCGGTTACTCGCTCAGGGCCCGCCTCCCCGTGCAAGGCTGAGGCGATGGCCGAGCGGCCGAGCGGAACCGTCACCTTCCTGTTCACGGACATCGAGGGCTCGACGGTCCTCCTCCGGCAGCTGCGCGACGCCTACGGCGACGTGCTCGCCACGCACGGCCGCCTCCTGCGTCAGGCGTTCGAGGACGCGGGCGGACAGGAGATCGATACCCAGGGCGACTCGTTCTTCGTCGCGTTCAGCAGCCCGAAGGACGCTGTTCAGGCCGCCGTCGCCGCCCAGCGTTCTCTGGCTGAAGAGGCGTGGCCGGGAGGAACCGTGGTCAAGGTGCGCATGGGGATCCACACGGGTGACGCCTCGCTGGCGGCCGACCGCTACCTCGGCCTGTCGGTCCATCGCGCCGCCCGTATCTGCTCGGCCGGCCACGGCGGCCAGATCCTGATTTCGCAGACGACTTTCGCGCTGCTCGAAGACCAAGAGGAGGAGCTGCCGGGGGCGACAAAGGACCTGGGTGCACACGGCCTCAAGGACTTCGACCGGCCGATCCAGCTGTTCCAGCTGGTCGTCCCCGGCCTCGAGGAGTCCTTCCCGCCGCTTCGGACCCTCGAGCACACGCCGTTCGAGGGCGACGAGAGCCGGCTCGCGGACGCGGCCCGGCGCGCGTCCCAGAGTGAGCGGGAGCCGGGTGCGACCGTCCGCGTGTTGATCGCGGACGACCAGGCGCTCGTGCGCGCGGGCTTCAAGATGATCCTCGAGGCGGAGGAGGACGTCGAGGTCGTTGGCGAGGCGTCCGACGGCGGGGAGGCGCTGGACGAGGTGCGGCGGCTCCGACCCGACGTCGTGTTGATGGACGTGCGCATGCCCGACCTGGACGGGATCGAGGCAACGAGGCAGTTGATGTCCGATCCGGACGCGTCGTCGAAGGTCGTCATGCTCACGACGTTCGACATGGACGAGTACGTCTACGAGGCGCTTCGGGCTGGAGCGAGCGGCTTCCTCTTGAAGGACGTCCCGCCGGAGCAGCTCGTGGACGGGATCCGCGCGGTCGCCTCTGGTGACGCGCTCCTTGCGCCCTCCATCACGAAGCGCGTGATCGAGGAGTTCGTGCGCCGGCCGCCCGAAGCCGCGCGGACGCCGCCGTCCGAGGTCGGCGAGCTCACCGACCGCGAGCTCGAGGTCCTGAAGCAGGTCGCGCGCGGGCTCTCGAACGCGGAGATCGCCAAGGAGCTCTTCGTCAGCGAGGCGACAGTGAAGACCCATGTGGCGCACGTCTTCCGGAAGCTCGGGCTCCGCGACCGCGTCCAGGCGGTCGTCTTCGCGTACGAGTCCGGCCTCGTCCAAACGAGCGAGACGCAGTAACGGCCCAATCGGGACGCGGCGCGGGGCCACGCGCTGCGTCTCCGTATGATCGAGGCGTGCGCGAAGGGACGGCGACCTCGAGTGACGGCCGGACGCTCGCATTCCTCGAGCGCGGGGCCGCGGACGGTCGGCCTGTGTTCGGCTTGCACGGCACGCCGGGCACTCGTCTGGCGCGACCGGCGGACGAGACGCTGCCCGAGCGGCACGGCGTGCGCTGGATCACCTACGACCGTCCCGGTTATGGGCTGTCCGACCCGCAGCCTGGGCGTGCGGTCGCAGACGCTCCTGGAGACATCGCGGCGATCGCGGATGCGCTCGGCCTCGAGCGCTTCGCAGTAGTCGGCGGCTCCGGCGGGGCGCCGCACGCGCTCGCCTGCGGTGCGCTGCTGGGCGACCGTGTGACGCGCGTCGGAGCCCTCGTCACGCCTGCCCCGCCCGACGCCGAGAACTTCGACTTCTACGAGGGGCTCGCCGATCTCAACGTGCGGGAGTTCAACGCGGCGCTCGAAGGCCGCGAAGCGATCGAGGCGTTCCTCGAGCCGTACATCGACGGCATTCGCGCGGACGTGGATGGCGTCATCGAGCAGGTGTTGACGGAGCTCCCCGAGATCGACCGCGAGCGGGCATCGAAGCCCGAGCAACGGGCTCTCATGCGCGCGTCCTGGACCGAGTCCGTGCGTCAGGGCTCGCGAGGCTGGGCCGACGACGACCTCGCCTTTGCGAAGCCCTGGGGCTTCCGCCTCGAAGACGTGGCCGTCGAGACGCGCGTCTGGCAGGGCGAACTCGACGTCCTCACTCCGCGCCCGCACGGCGAGTACGTGGCCTCGCGGCTCCCGAACGGGCGCTTCGAGCTGTTCGATGGCGGCGGCCACTTAATCGACGACGAGTGGGCCCTCGTGCTCGACTGGCTGACCGCCCCCGTGGGGGCGGGCGCCTGACGCATCGCTAGCGGAGGAGCCGCGACAGCCGCCGGTCCTTAAGGACACGACCACCGGTCTGGCACTCCGGGCAGTAGTAGATGGTGTGCTCCTCGAAGTCGACCTGCGCGATCGGCGTGCCGCACACGTAGCACGGTTCGCCGAGCTTGTTGTGGACCCGGTAGGTCCGAGCGTCGTTCGCGCCGCGCTCGCGGAGTTCGAGGCCGCGCTCGAGCTCCGAATGCATCGCGTCCGCGAGCCTCTCGACCTGCTCCGGCGCCAGCTCCCGGGACAAGGCGTATGGCGACAGCTTCGCCGCATGCAGGATCTCGTTCGCCCAGGCGCGGCCGATGCCCGCGATCACCCGCTGGTCGCGGAGGAGCGAGTGCAGGCGGCGCGACTCCTCTGCGAGGATCTCGCCAAGCTGCCCCGCGTCGAGCTCGTTCGCTTCGGGGCCGAGATGCCCGAGCTCGAGCTCGACGGCCTCGGGCGTGAGCAACCAAACTCCGGCGCGCTTCTTCTTTCCGGCCTCGGTCAGGATCAGCTCGGCACCGCCTTCGAAGGCGAGCCTAAAAGCGGGCGTCTTGGGGCGCTTCGCGCCGGGGAGCAAGTACTTCAGTCGTCCCGCGGTCATCAGGTGCACGAGCAGGACGAGCTCGGCGTCCTCGGTCGGGAACATCAGGCGCTTGGCGCGGCGCTCAGCGCCGGAGAGGCGTCGGCCGTCGAGCGCGGAGAGCGGCGGGTCGAAGGTCTTCAGCGTCGCGATGTGCGCCGGGCCCGCCTTGGCGATCGGGAACGCCGAGACGGGGCCGTCGAGCTCGCGCCGCCACGCCTCCATTTCGGGCAGTTCAGGCACTTAGAGTCTCCTCATGGCTGAGCCGATCAGGGTAACGGTGCTCCGAGGCGAGACCGTCGAATCGGAACATCGCGTCCATGCCGTGGCGGTAGAGGACGGCGAGATCGTCGAGGCGGCCGGAGATCCCGACCTCGCGACCTTCATGCGCTCCGCCGCGAAGCCGATCCAGGCGCTACCGGTCGCGCGCGCGCGCGCGGACCTGGACGACCGAGATCTCGCGATCGCGTCGGCGTCTCATCTCGCAGACGAGGAGCAGCTCGAGGCGGTCCGCGCACTCCTGGCCAAAGCGCCGGCGAGCGAGGCAGACCTCGAGTGCGGGGCGTTCCAGGGCTCGAAGCTCAAGCACAACTGCTCCGGCAAGCACGCCGGCATGCTCGCGCTCTGCCGAGCGGAGGGCTGGCCGACCGACGGGTACCGCCTGCCGAACCACCCGTGCCAGGAGGCAGGGGTCGCGGAGGTCGCGCGCCTGGCCGGCACAAATGAGATCCGAACCGGGATCGACGGCTGCGGGGTCGTGACCTTCGCGCTGCCGCTCACCCGCATCGCGATTGCCTTCGGCGGCATCGACGGGCGCGTCGCCGAGGCGATGCGTGCGCACCCCGAGTTGATTCGAGGCCCACGAGCCGTCGACACCGTGCTCATGCGGGCATTCCCGGGCTGGATCTCCAAGGGCGGGGCCGAAGCGCTCCTCTGCGCGGCCTCGCCGGACGGCCTCTCGCTCGCGCTCAAGGTCGAGGACGGGACGCAACGCGCGCTGCGGCCCGCGCTCGGGGCCTTCCTGAACGGGCTCGGCCTCGACGGCTCGCTGTTCGGACCGACACCAGTTGGCAACAGTCTTGACGAAGTGGTGGGCGAAGTTCGCGTTTCCTGAGAAATTTTCTTCACAAAGGCTGTGGATAGGTGTTAAGTTCCTGGCCGCCGAGAGTGGAGCCGGGGGCAACGCGAACCGGCTCTTTGCGTTCCTGGGTCCCCGTCCCCCTAGAGCGAAAGAGAGGTCCATGCTCACAGTCGACATCTCCCTCCCGGACGTCGAAGAACTCCACAAGCTTGTACAGGACGGAACAGAAAAGGGCTTTCTCACCTACGACGAGATCGTCGCCGGGATCGAGGAGGTCGACCTCACCAAAGAACAGATCGAAGACTTCTACACGTACCTCATCGACCACTCGATCGAGCTGGTCGAAGGGGAGAAGTACAAGCATCCGCCGCACGAGCAGCCAGCTCTGGCCGAGGAGGAGAAGGGCCCGAAGCTCGATCTCTCCGTCGAGCCGTCGCTCGACTCGCTCAGGCTCTACCTCCGTGAGATCGGGAAAGTCCCGCTGCTGACCGCCGACCAGGAGGTCTACCTGGCCAAGCGAATCGAGCGCGGGGACATGGCCGCGAAGACCCACATGATCGAGGCGAACCTCAGGCTCGTCGTCTCGATCGCGAAGTCGTACCTCGGTCGCGGGCTCTCGTTCCTCGACCTCATCCAGGAGGGCTCGCTAGGGCTGATCCGGGCGGTGGAGAAGTTCGACTACCGCAAGGGTTACAAGTTCTCGACGTACGCGACGTGGTGGATCCGCCAGGCGGTCACGCGCGCGATCGCGGACAAGGCGCGCACGATCCGGATCCCCGTGCATATGGTCGAGAAGCTGAACAAGGTCGTGCACATCGAGCGTCAGCTCGTCCAGCGGCTCGGCCGCGAGCCGCAGCCGGAAGAGATCGCGCTCGAGCTCGAGATCACGACCGAGGAGGTGCGCGAGATCCTGAGGATGGCGCAGCTCCCGGTGTCCCTCGAGAAGCCGATCGGCGAAGAGGAGGAGTCGGAGCTCGGCGACTTCGTCCAGGACGAGCAGGCCGAGTCGCCGTTCGACACGGCCTCCGTGCAGCTTCGCCGCGAGGACATCGATAAGGCGCTGGATTCGCTTCCCGAGCGCGAGCGGAAGGTGATCGAGCTCCGTTTCGGGCTCACCGGCTCGCAGCCGTGCACGCTCGAGGAGGTCGGCCGTGCGTTCGGCGTCACCCGCGAGCGGATTCGTCAGATCGAGAACAACACGCTGAAACGGCTCGAGACGCTCCCGGAGGCCCAAGGCCTCCGCGACTGTTCCTAGCCGACCGGAGGCGGCGGAGCGGGGTAGCCTCGAGCGTCTGCGAACGCTCACGCCCCCCGAACCGCCGCTCAGAGACCGCGAGCTGCTTCTCCGGCCGAGCCGAGAAAGCGATGCCCGCGCGATCCAGGCCGTCTACTCCGAGCCGGACATTCGCGCGTGGATGTGCTGGGACGATCAGATCCCCGATGAGGCGGAAGCGCTGGCGAACATCGATCGGGCGGCCCGGTCGTGGGACGAGGGAGCCTGGGCTGTATTTCGGATCGCAGATGCAGAGACGGATGAGGTCGTCGGCGGCGTCAACCTGAAGCTCGGCGAGCACGACACCGCCGAGATCTCCTGCTTCCTTCGGGCCTCCGCACGTGGACGAGGACTCGCGACGCGGGCGGTTCGCCTCGTTGCACGCTGGGCTTTCGACGAGCTCGCGATCGAGCGCATCGAGTTGCGGGCGCATCCCGATAATGGGCCGTCTCAGCGGGTGGCGGAGCGCGCGGGGTTCAGGCGCGAGGGCATCGAGAGGGCTTCCCGGGCGTGGCCGGACGGGACGCGATTCAACTCGATCGTCTATTCCCTGCTCCCCAGCGACGCCGCCCGAAGCGCCTAATCGGCAGCGTGAGTCTCGGCGCGCTCGAGCGGGACGAACAACCTGCAGTGCGGGCACTTGAAACCCTGGCGGCTCTCGTCCGCGCCGATCAGCTCGCCGCGGAACGACTTCTTGCAATGCGGGCACACGACCTCGTACTTCTTGACCCCCGTCATGCGGACGACGGTAGCAGCGGTGTCAGCCGCCGGGGCAGCGACCGGCCTTGTAGGCATGGGCCGCGGCGGCGTTCAGCACCCAGCGCCACTCTGAGCCGACCTCGACCTCGTGGTTGACGAACGTCGTCGCCTCGCCGTTGGACGATGTCAGCCGCACGCGTACCGCCTTCGCTGGGACGCGGCCCTCGCCGGGGATGTCGACCGGGTCGTCGTAGACCTTCAGGACGTCGATCGAGTCGAGGCCACCGAGCGCGGTCTTCCGCGTGCACGCGACGAAGCGCTTGCGGGTGACGATGCGCTGGTAGGCGGGATGGAGCGTTGCGTACGCGCCGGTGAGGTTGCCGCGGTACAGCTGCTCGAGGAACCGAACCTGGGCCAGCCCGGCCGGCGTTCGCGCAGGATCGTGGTTGCCGCCGCAGCCCGCGACGACAACGACAGCCGCGAGGGCGGCCACAAGAACGCGGGACATCGCGACATCCTCGCGAATGGAGCGGACTTCGGCTCATTGAAGCTTCGACGGAAAACCTCTATAACCGCTGCAAATGACTGCACAGGCAGCCGCCCTCGAGGCTCAACCCGTCGTTCGCACCGAAGGGGTCCGCAAGAGCTTCGGCGAGAACGTCGTCCTCGACGGCATCGATCTGTCCGTGTCCGCGGGCGAGACGCTCGTCGTGATCGGCCCCAGCGGAAGCGGAAAGAGCACGCTCCTGCGCTGCATCAACCTGCTCGAACCGATCGACAGCGGGCGGATCTGGCTGGAGGGCGAGGAGATCACTGCCAAGGGAGTCAAAGTCGCCCAGATCCGGCAGCGGATCGGGATCGTCTTCCAGCAGTTCAACCTCTTCCCACACCTGAAGGCGATCGACAACGTGACGCTCGCCGCGCGCCGCGTCCGCCACATGTCCCGTCGCGAGGCCGACGCCCGTGCGCTCGAGCTCCTGTCGAGGGTCGGACTCCAGGACAAGGCGAAGCAGCATCCGCACCAGCTCTCGGGGGGTCAGCAGCAGCGCGTCGCTATCGCCCGCGCGCTGATGATGGAGCCGCGCGTCGTCCTCTTCGACGAGGTGACGTCGGCTCTCGACCCGGAGCTCGTCGGCGAGGTGCTGGTCGTCCTCCGCGACCTCGCCGAGACGGGGATGACCATGGTCGTCGTCACGCACGAGATGCAGTTCGCCCGTGAGGTGGGCGACCGCCTGGTCTTCATGGACGAAGGAAGGATCGTCGAGGAGGGAATCCCAACCGAAGTGCTCGACCGGCCGAAACAGGAACGTACGAAGCGATTTCTGCGGCGGTCACTCCAGATGGCTCACTCGCTCGAAGAATTGTCGATCTCACAGGAAGGAGAAGTGGAATGAAACGACTCATCGTTCTCGCGCTCCTCGTTGCGCTCGTGACCGCCGCAGCCGTGGCCGCCACGATTGGATCTGCGGCGCCGAGCGGAGGGGCGGCGCAGGCGAAGCTCCCGCCGAGACCGAAGCTCCCGGCTCTACCCGGGGCGGTCAAGGCCCGCGGCAAGTGGCAGATCGGAGTCAAGTGCGACACACCGCCGTTCGGCTGGCAAGACACGAGCGGCAAGAACCGCGGCTACGACGTCGAGGTCGCGCGCCAGTTCGCGAAGTGGGCGTTCGGCTCGACGAGCAAGGTCGACTTCACGTGCGTGACGACGGCGAGCCGCATCGGCACGCTCACGTCGGGGCGCGTCGACATCATCATCTCGACGCTCACGTGGACGGCGGACCGGGAGAAGGTCATCGACTACTCGGTTCCGTACTACAACGCGGCCGGCCGGCTGCTTGTCCCGAACAACGTCACGGTCGGGAAGCTGGCCACGTGGATGCCCGGTAAGAAGATCGTGTCCACTTCGGGCTCGATCTACGACCGGTGGACGAAAAACTGCTTCAAGAACACTACGTTCCAGGTCGTCTCCAGCCCGGCAGCCGGAGTGCTGGCGGTCAAGAACGATCAGGCCGACGCGATGATGTACGACGACGCGTTCCTCGTCGGCGTGGCGGCGAACGACAACTCCCTGAAGATGGCTTCGAACATCTTCCTCAAGGTTCCGTGGGGCGTCGGTATCCGCAAGAACGAGCCGGACATGAAGCGCTGGGTGGACGCGGCCGTGCGTGGCATGCGGGCTCGCGACATGTTCTGGCGAATCCTGCAGCGAACGATCCCGCGGCGTTTCTGGAAGGCGTTCCGGCCGAACGCTCCGAGCCCGACCCACAAGCTCCAATACCCGCGCTCGGATCCGCCCGAGAACAGCTGCCCGTCGTAACCACGACGTAGCGAGTGGCCGCCCTTACGGGCGGCCACTCGTGTTTTGATCGATCGATGCACATCCTCGCCTCGTTCGAGTGGTCTGTGATCTGGGACAATCGCGGCCCGCTCTGGGACGGCTTCAAGCACACCATGAAGGCGGGCGTGGTCGGGATCCTGCTCGCCTACCTGGTCGGGCTCGTGCTCGGGGCGGCCCGCGCCCACCGGATCCCGCTCCTGAACCAGCTGGCCGTGACCTATGTCGAGCTGATCCGCAATACGCCGATCCTCGTCCAGATCTTCTTCCTCTACTACGGCCTGCCAGTGTTCGGCGTCCATCTCGAGACGTTCACGGTCGCGTGGCTCTCGATCACGATCTGGGGCGGGGCGTTCATGACCGAGAACTTCCGGGCCGGCTTCGAGGCCGTCCCGCAGAGGCTCCGCGAGGCGGGCTACGCGCTGGGGTTCACGGGGCTGCAGGCTTTTCTCAACGTGACGCTCCCGATCGGCGGCCGGATCGCGCTGCCGTCGACGATCAACACCGCGATCTCGGTGATCAAGAACACGTCGCTGCTGCTGCTCATCGGCTACCCGGAGCTGACCTACGTCGCTAACAACGTCCAGTCGAACACGTTTCGGACGTTTGAGATGTTCACCGCGCTCGCGGTCTGCTACCTCGCGATCGTCTGGACTCTCTCGGCGCTGATCCGCTTCCTCGAGCGGCGCCTTGCGCTCCCGGAGGCGTTCTAGATGAACCCGCTCCCCGAGTGGTTCCGTCCCGTCGCCGAGTACATCCTCCGCGAAGGCCTGCCCGAGACGCTGCGAATGGCGGCGATCGCGGTGGCCGCGAGCATGGTGATCGGCGTCGTGCTCGGCACACTGATGACGGTCCGGTTCCGACTGCTGCAGTTGCTGATCCGGTTCTACGTCGAGGTCTGGCGGGGGCTCCCGATCCTCGTCACGGTGCTGTTCATCTTCTGGCTGCCGGCGTTCGACATCGGTAGCTACCACGTGCAGCTGAGTGCGTATCAGTCGGCGGCGCTGGCGCTCACGCTCTGGGGCAGCGCGCAGGTCGCCGAGGCCACGCGTGGCGCGGTGCAGTCGATTCCCAAGGAGCAGCACGAGGCGGCCGCGGCGCTTGGCTTCGGCTGGGTCGGTCGGCAGACGTTCGTGATCCTGCCGCAGGCGCTCCGCAGGATGGTGCCGCCCCTGGTCGGACTGCTGGTGAACACCATCCAGAACACGACGATTGCGTTCGCCATCGGCGTCAACGAGACCCTCCAGGCCGGACAGCGTCAGTTCGAGAACGTCACGTCGGGGCTCACGGGGCAACCCATCGCGCCCTCGTACGCGCCGTTTCTGATCTTCGGCTTCGTGGCGCTGCTCTTCTTCCTCATCTGTTTTCCGCTGACGCGGCTGGCCGCGTACCTGGAGAAGCGTCTGACCTAGGAGCGAAGCGCCTCAGGACGAGGGCGGCGATCGTCCCTGCGCTGATCGCGTACATGAGCAGGAACGCCGTCGAGCCGGAGTCCGTGCCGGCGCCGAGGCCGTGTGCGGTCGTAGCGATCCAGACCGCGAAGTTCAGGTAGTGGAGCCGGCGCCAGAGCGTGTACGAGATGCGTTTGCGGTAGTGGTTCGTGACCGCGAGCGCGACCAGCAGCTCGGCCGCAACGACGCCGAGACCGGTCCAGAGCGGCCGGTAGCTCGAGGTGAACGGGATCAGCAGATTGCCCACTCCGAGGCGAGCCTGTGAGTCGACCGCGAGCCAGAAGACGTGTAGCGCGATGAATGTTCCCGCGAGGATGCCTGCGAACCGGTGCACGTCCTCGACCGCGAAGCGCGGCCAACGGTCCAAGCGCTCCTTGCCGGCGAGCGTGAGCCCGAGCGCGACCGAGGCGGAGACGAGCAGGTAGGCGACGACTCCCGCCGCGCGGGCCGCGTACCAATCGACGGCGAACGCGCCGAGGATCACGCCGCCACCGGAGAAGACAC
>JBKPQP010000207.1:0-7923 GCA_046734155.1 Actinomycetota bacterium
CGCTGAGCCACGTATCGTTCGCGCCTAAGTTTTGTTCGTAGAGGAGGTGGTCCGCGATGGCCGACTCGATACGAGGCGTCGAGTACTACTACGTGACAGTTCCAGACGCGCCCGGAGAGGGTCAGCGCATCCTCTCGGCGCTCCAGGAAGGCGGGGTGAACCTGCTCGCCTACCTTGGCTTCCCTGTGGGCGGCGACCGCTCGCAGATCGACCTCGTCCCCGAAGACCCCGACGGGCTGAAGGACGTCGCCGAGCAGCTCGGAACCGCGCTCAGTGAGGCGAAGCGTGCGTTCCTCGTCCAGGGCGACGACCGCGTGGGCGCGGTTGCCGACACCACCGCGAAGCTTGCCAAGGCGGGCATCAACGTCACGGCCGCGGCGGCCACCGCCGCAGGCTCTGGGCGCTTCGGGATGATCCTCTGGGTCGCCGCGGCCGATTACGAGCGGGCAGCCGACGTACTCGGTGCGTAGGGGCGCCGATACGAGCGGACAGTTGACGACGAGCGACGTCTTCGCCAGCGTCACCTCGCCTTCCGACCGAGCCCGCCTGATCGCTGCCAGTGAGGTCAGCAGGCGCTCCGACGCCGACGGCTTCCAGGTCACCTTGGCGATCGCCCAGGGCGGCGGGAAGGCGGTCTGGCCCGGCGTCTTGACATGTGCCTAGGTCGGGAGGAGGATGAAGGTCGGCTCACGGGGAGCCCACCCCGAGGAGGTAAGTCATGAGCCGATCGAGTACGACGCGGTTTGCGGCGGCTGTCGCCGCTGTGCTCGCGTCGCTAGCTGGCGCGGCCTCATTCCTGCGCCGCCGGCGGCTCCGGAGAGGAGGACCTATGGACATCAAGGAGATCTCGCGCCGCCTGGCCGAGGACCCGTGGCAAGGCAAGCTCGACGAGGCGCTCGAGCTTGTCGGAGACGACTACGTGGCGCACGTTCCCGGATCAGCCGAGCCCTTCCGCGGCAAGGAGGGCTTCCGGGCGTTCGTCACCACGTACCAGACCGGATTCCCGGACAGCAAGATCACGATCGATGATCAGATCGCCGAGGGCGACGTCGTCGCCACACGCTGGACGGGGCGGGGCACGCACACGGGCGAGCTGATGGGAATACCGCCGACCGGCCGAGAGATCACCGTGGCCGGAATCACGTACTCCCGGATCGTCGACGGCAAGGCACGTGAGGCGTGGGTCATCTGGGACACGCTCGCGATGATGCAGCAGCTCGGAGCAATCCCGGAAACGATGCCCGTGCGCACGACCTGAGGCACGTCGGTGGGGGTCGCCGCGGCCGGCGACCCCCTCCGCCGGGGGATGCGGTGCCGCTGGAATTAACCAATGATGGTCGGCGTCCGTCTCATTAGAGATCATGTTCGGCCCGTTCCCCCAGTCTCGCTACATGCCTTGCGCCGATTGCGGCGCCTCGGTCGACCGCGCCGGCGCCGGCGCCCACGTGTGCGAAACCGAGCGATTGCTTGACTTTCGTCTCTTCGAGCTTCGCGAGGAGATCGCTGCGTTCGATGCACAGTTGGCCGCATGGCTCGTGTCGGCGCGCGGACGCTTCGCGGCCTGGATCGCCGAGCGGGACCGGCAGGCGGGCCAAGATCGCTGAACCGGGTAGTTCTTACTAGACGGTGAGCTCATCCCGCTATGCGCGGGCGTCACGGGCCCTGCGGCGCGCTCGGCGGAGCGGTTCAGGAGTTCGTGCCCAGGAGGCCGCGAGGACGACGTCCGCGGCGGTGGCCGGATCCGTTCGCCATGCGGCGTGGATGGCAAGTGGGCGTGTGCCTCTGCACGTTCGGAGCCAGCAGCCGACGAGCTCGTCGTCGAGCAGCAGCGGGGTTCGGGCGCCTCGTTCATCTTCGGGCCAATGACCCTCGGCGACGAGTGGGCGGTGCGTGACGCCGACGGTCGGGGCGTCGAGCACCGCGCCGAGGTGGAGAGCGAGGCCGGCTCGGCGTGGATGGTCTCGGCCGGTGGCGTCGACAAGGAGGATGCCAGGCGGCTCGGGAAGTGCGCGGACAGCGGCCTCGAGCAGCTCGCCCTCGCGTAACGCGAGGAGCCCCGCTTCGTAGGGTGCACCTGCTCGGCCCGGGACGACGACCGTCTCCTCCCCCACGCTGGCGGCTGCCCACGCCTGGTCGCCCTCACGGCCTGGGCCCGTCTTGCCGCGCTCGAAGCAGACGAACACGCCGCCGATTCGTGCGTTTGGCTCGAACAGCCACGCCTCCGGTACGAGCGTGGCCAGGAGCGTCTGCTCCTCGATCAGCTCCTCGCGCGTGCGCGGCCAGGCGGGCACGCACGCATACTGGCGCCGTGGACGCTCTCGTCGCAGCGTCGCGCGAGGCAGGGGTGCAGGACGAGCGCGTGCTGGACGCGATCGCGGCCGTGCCTCGCAGGGACTTCGTGCCCGCCGAGGCCGTCGACTTCGCCGAGCTCGACACGCCGATCCCGATCCCGCACGATCAGGTCACGACGCAGCCTTCGCTCGTCGCGCGGATGGTCGAGGCCCTCGCGCTTGGAGGCGACGAGCGGGTGCTCGAGATCGGCACCGGCTACGGCTGGCAGACCGCGCTGCTCGCGCGACTCGCCGCCCAGGTCTTCAGCGTCGAGCGCTTCGCCGACCTCGCGGAGGCCGCGCGACGGCGGCTTGCCGGCTGCCAGAACGTCACTGTCGTCATCCGGGACGGAAGCGCAGGCCTGCCCGAGCACGCGCCGTACGACGCGATCCTTGTCGCGGCCGCCTTCCCGAGCGTCCCCGAGCCGCTCGCGGAGCAGCTGGCCGAGGTTGGACGGCTCGTTCAGCCGATCGGGCCCGGCGGGCTCGAGGACGTCGTCCTCTTCGAGCTGCGCGACGGCGAGCTCCGCCCCCGCCGCTCGGTCAGCCCCGCGCGGTTCGTCCGGCTGCACGGCCGGTACGGGTTCCCGTGAGGCTCGCGCTCGCCGGGGACACCATGCTCGGGCGCGGGGTCGCGCGCGTGCTCGGACGCGGTCAGCCGCCACAGTCGCTCGTCGAGCCTGCGCTCGCTGAGATCACGCGCGCCGCCGACCTCTTCGTCCTCAACCTCGAGTGCTGCATCTCCGAGCACGGCGCGCCTGTGCCAAAGACCTTCAACTTCCGGGCGCCGCCGAGCGCGGTCGAGACGCTCCTCCACCTCGGGGTCGACTGCGTGACGCTCGCCAACAATCACGCGCTCGACTACGGGGAGAACGCTCTGCTCGACACCTTCGAGCACCTACGCGCGGCGGAGATCGCGTGGGTGGGCGCGGGCCGGAACGAGGAGGAGGCGTGGGCGCGCGTCACGGTCCGAGGTCTGCCGATCGTCGCCTGCTGCGACCACGAGCCCGGCTTCAGCGCCGGGCCAGAACGGCCGGGCATCGCTAACGCCGACCTCCGGCGCGGCGTCCCGGACCGGCTCCGGAAACGCGCCGCGGGAGCCCTCGTGTGCCCGCACTGGGGCCCGAACATGACTCCGCGCCCGGTACCGCATGTGCGCAACGCCGCGCAGGGGCTGTGCGACGCGGGCGCGACGCTCGTCGCTGGCACCTCGGCGCATGTGTTCCACGGTGTGGAGGGCAACGTCCTCTACGACCTCGGCGACTTCCTCGACGATTACCGGGTCGATCCGCAGCTCAGGAACGACCTCGGGCTGCTCTTTCTCGTCGACTTCGAAGATGGCGAGCTCCGTCGAATCGAAGCCGTGCCGCTCAAGGTCGAGTTCGCGTACACGAGGCTGGCCCGCGGCGACGAGGCAGAGTGGATCACTCGTCGGTTCAGCGAAGCCTGTGCGGAGCTTGGGAGCGAGGTGCTCAAGGAAAACGGACGCCTTGTCGCCGCCCCGACTAGCAGAGCTCGTCGATCAGGATCCTGAGGCTCTCGCGCGTGTCCGTCTCGATGAACCAGCTCTCGTAGAGCTCACCGAGCTGCTCGTACACTTCGGCGACCTCGTCTGCGAGGACCTCGAGCAGCGTTTTGATGACGCTCCCCGGCTCGAGCTCGTCGAGCCGCGTGCTCTCCGCGAAGCCGACTTCGATCAGGGCCCCAGCGCCGCGTGCCGCGGGGCGGTTGCTCTCCGCGAGCTCGCGCAGGGTTAGGTCGGGACGTCCGATCGAGGACGTCTCGGTGCTCAGCGGCGTTGCTCGACGTCCAGCGCGTCGACGAGTGACTCCTCGCCGCGCGTCCTCTGCGCCGGCTCGGCGAGCGCTTCCTGGATCTGAGCGGCCACATCGCGGAGGCTCTCGAGGACGCGCTGCTTGCGCTCCTCGAGCATCTTCGCTTCGCGCTGGAGCGTCTCGTGGCGGGCGACGACCGTCTGCTCGAGTTCGTCGGCCTTCGCCTGCGCCGCTTCGACCTGCTTCTTCGCCTTCGCCTCCGCGTCGGTCAGGAGCCGACGGGCCTCCTCCTCGACCGTGCGCCGGTGCTGCGTGCCGTACGAGTCCGCGGCTTCGGTCATGTCACGCGCGTACTGGTCTGCTTCGGTCTTGGCTTGCGCCGCCTCGCGGGTCAGCTCCGTGATCCGCTCCGACGCCTGCTGCTCCGCCATACGCAGGATGTTGTGCGCCTCGAGGCGCGCTTTGTCGGTGATTTCCTGGGCGGCCGACTCGGCTGCCGCGATGATCGCGTTCACCTTGTCGCCGACGGACGGCTGGGCTACTGCCTGCTCTTCCGCTGGACGATCACTCATCGATCCTCCTTTGTTCGAGCCACAGGGGCGCCGAGGTTAGTGGCTCCACGCATGATTTGCAACTTGTAACGCGGAAATGTCGCGCGGCCGTCATACGATCCGGCGGTGCGGCCTCGACCTCAGCTCCTCGATCGGCTCCCGCAGCAGTACTTCACGGCGCTCCTCGCGGAGGTCTCGCGGCACGCGGCTCTCAAAGGAGAGCCGCTCGTCGACCTCGGGCGCGGGAACCCCGAGGTCGGGCCGCCGCAGCACGTGATCGACGCCCTCGCCGAGGCGGCGAACCAGCCGGCGGCTCACGGGTACCCTCCGTTCAAGGGGCTTCCCGCGCTGCGCGAGGCGATCGCGGTGCGCTACTCCGAGCTCTACGGCGTCGAGCTCGACCCGGACAGCGAGGTCACGATCATGCCCGGGACGAAGACGGCGATCTGCGAGCTCGCGCTAGTGCTCGCGGAAGGGGGGCAGACGATCGTGCTGCCCGACCCGTACTACCCCGACTACCCGTCCGGGCCCGCGCTCGCCGGAGCCGCGACCGGGTACGTGCCGCTCGATCGCGAGGCCGGTTGGGCGCCCGACTTCTCTGCTGCCCCGCGCGACGACGTCGCCGCCCTCTTCCTCAACTTCCCGTCCAACCCGTGCGCGGTCTGCGTGCCCGACGGGACGTTCGCGGCCGCGGTCGAGTACGCGAACGAGACCGGCGCGCTCGTCATCCACGACTTCGCCTACGGCGACATCATTTTCGACGGGCGGCGGCCGCAGAGCTTCCTCGCCGAGCCGGGCGCGAGGAAGGTCGGCGTCGAGATGTTCTCGATGTCGAAGACGTACGGGATGGCCGGCTGGCGGCTCGGGTTCGTCATCGGCAACGCGGAGGTCGTGGCGCGGCTCGACCTGCTCGCCGACCACGCGCGCGTCGGGATCTTCACGCCCGTGCAACAGGCGGGAATCGCGGCGCTGACCGGGCCGCAGGACTCGGTCGCGGAGCGGGTCGAGACGTACCGCCGCCGGCGCGACCGCGTGCGTGAGGTCCTCCCTCACGTCACGTCCGAGGGCTCGTTCTACCTCTGGTGGGAGCTGCCCGACGGGCTGACGCCGGAGCGGTTGCTTGAGCACCGCGTCGCGGTCGCGCCAGGCGAAGGCTTCGGCCCGCGCGGCGCGGGTTGGGCGCGGCTTTCGCTCGCGGTCACGGACGATGTCCTCGAGACCGGGCTCGAGCGGCTCGCGCGCGCAATCGCCTAGCTGAGCCGGATTTCATTCGACCGGAAGCCAGGCGTCGTTCTCGGCGTAGTAGGCAACCGCCTCGAGCCCGAAGTCATCGAGATAGGCGATGACGTCACGAAGGGTCATCTGCGCCAGCGAGCCGGTCGAGGAGCCGTTGCTCGTCCACGTCGAGTTTGACCCGATCGGTGACGAAACGCAGCGCGCGGACGACCGCGTCCTGCTCCTCGGGCTCGAGCTCGGTCCCGCCATTGTCACCCGTGCGAATCGGCTGGAGACGCGTCCAGAGCCGCTCCTGAGCCTCGTCTTCACCGCCCTGGAGCTTCACGAACCACAACGCGTCGCACACGACTTCGATCTCGTCGTTCCGCAGGTGCACCTGGCGACTTTGTACCCGTTTTCTCTCCTGACGTCACGTTTTCTCGCCGCGGGGGGTCATCGATGTGAACGCGCCCCACTGAACGAAAGGACAGAGATGAGCGTCACGTTGCTGCGACATAAGGTGAAGGACGACACCGTCGAGGAGGCCGAGGCTGCCGTACACGAGCTGTTCGCGACACTCGATCGCGTGCGTCCCGAGGGCCTCCGCTACGCGTCCACGCGGGTGGCGAACAGCTCGACGTTCGTGATCCTGGTCGAGGTGGCCGACGGCGTCGACGATCCGCGGCCCGCGATTCCCGAGTTCGCGCGGTTCCTGGAGAAGCTCAAGGACTGGGCGGAAGGGCCGCCAGTGATCATGGAGCTCGACGTCGTCGGGACGTACAACCTGTTCGAAGGCCGGCGACAGGAGGCCGCCGTCCGCCAGGTCTAGGACTCGCAGCCGACGCCGTCGCGGTTGCCGTCGAAGTGGTGGGGGTCCGGATCGGGGACGTCCCAGCGGACCGTGAAGTTCGTGTACGGGATGTCGGCGCAGTTGAGGTCGGGTGGCGGAGGCGGGATGCAGACCGTCGGGTACGACGCGGCGCAGCTTCCGCCGCTCGGCGGAGGTGGCGGCGGTGGGGCTGCCCCACACCGGCCGCTGAAGCCGACGACCGGATGCAGCTCGATGCCGTTCGGAGCGACGCCGGTCTGGCCGTGGATCTGGTCGAAGAAGCCCACGCCAGTGACCGTCGCCGAGCCGCTCAGCTTCCTGAACGAGCCCGTCGGCGGGCCGCAAGCCGCGATCAGCGCGGTTCGCGCGCGGTTCATCTTCGTTCGCGCCTTCGGCGTCGCGCCGACCGTGCACGACCTGGCCGGGAACTCGGCGATCATGGTCGCGCCGGACCTCGCCGGGTCGGCGATCACGAGATGGACGTCGCTGTCGTCCTCGAGCTTCATCTCCACAAGCTTCGCGCGCACGCGGAACGTCGTCCGCTCGACACCGCGACCCCGCCGAAGGCCGAGATAGCCGGGCACCGCTTTGCGGCGCAGCGCTCTAATCGTGGTCGCTTTCGGGCTGAGGGTAAGCGCGCGGCCGGCCGCGTCCTTCAGCGTCTTCACCGACCAGCGCTCGACACCGCAGCCGACCTGCTTCGAGCGCGGTGCGCTCGTCTTGGCGGGCGCGAGCCCGACCCACGCGAACGGGACGACCGTCAGTGCGAGGAGGGCAAAAGCGAGCCCAGTGCGTTTCGAGATCCGCACGTGACCATCGTGGACACGTCTCCGGGCGGCGAACATGACGCGTTTGGAGCAGGTGGCCTAGGTCTCGCAGCCGATCCCGTTGCGATCCCGATCGAAGTGATGCGGGTCGGGATGCGGGACGTCCCAGCGCACGAGGAAATTCGCGTACGGGATGTCCGAGCACTTCAGGCGCGGCGGCGGCGGTGGGATGCAGACGGTCGGATACGAGGCGGCGCAGTTTCCAGGCGGCGGCGGAGGGGGTGCCGGGACCGGTCCGCAGCTCGAGGCCGTGACGCCAACGACCGGGTGGAGCTCGATGCCATTCGGGGCCGAGCCCTCGCCCTGGACGGGGTTGAAGAAGCCGACGCCCGTGATTTCCCCGGTGCCGCTCAGCCTTTGGGACGAGCTCGTCGGCGCGCCGCACGCCGCGATGAG
>JBKPQP010000208.1:0-5590 GCA_046734155.1 Actinomycetota bacterium
GCCGGGCACCCACGATTCCGGCACCGACGCCCCACACTGCGACGCGGAAAATGAGATCCCAGTCGCCGCCGCGATTGACCCAGCGGACCCCGGTGAGGGCGACGCACCCCGCGATCGCTAGCAGGAGCATCAGCCCGTACATGTGCAGCACGAGCGGGCCGAGGTCGATCGTGCTCGTGTGCGGCGAGGGAATCGAGGCGATCATGAGGCGGTCACGAGCAGTGATTCTGCCGTGACGCCTGGACGCCTGCTTCAGCTACGCGTCAGAGCAGGATGCGAAGCGCCAGATCCGCTGGGCAACCGCGCTGGAGCAGATCGACTGCGACATGGAGATCAACATCGTGTCGCACCGCAAGTCGACCGGCTGCACGCGGCTCGTACCCGGCTCGCTCGAGCTCTTCCGCCCGCCACCGCTCGATGCGCTCCATCTCGGTGGGATCTGCCAAGGTGATGTCAGTGACCGCCACGCTGTCCTTTCTCGCCGATTGCCCTCATTGTTCGGTCAGACGACAGGAGCGGATCTCCCTATAGGGGGTGATCTTCAGTTTTCACAAAAGATTTACGACGCCGTGCGCGCGATCCGCAGCGCCTCGTCCTTCGTGAGGCCGCCCTCGAGTCGGAGGGTGACGCCCCCTTGCTGCCACACCAGCGTGTTCCGGGCCAAACGCGCATGGGTGTCGTGAAAACGGCCGTCGCGGTCTTGGACCATGACCACGTGCTGCCCCTGGAACCAGGCTCCTGCGGTGCCGATCTTCACCCGTTCGACCTGCGTGTCGCCGTCGATGATCTTCTCGACGTAGGCGCGTCCCGAGAGCTCGGTCAGCAGCAGCCGGACGTTGGATGGCGTCCCCCAAACGAGGGAGACCTTGCCGCCGGGGATCGATTCGTTCAGCCAGACGCTGTCCGGATCGCTGTCCGGTAGGAGCAGCCACGGGGCTCGGCGCTTGGCGTCGTCGAGCGTCACCCGCTGCCCGAGGTCGAGGCCGCCGTTCGCGGGAACCACCGGCAGCTTCTCGACGCGGACGACGCTCACGTGCCGTAGGCCGAGCCAGTCGAGGATCGCCGAGCGCGACTGAGGCACGGCGAACGCGGCGGCGATCGCGGCCACGGCGACGATTGCCAGCGCGATCGCGACGGGGCGGCGCCAGAAGCGCGGTCGTTCGAGCCCGCCGCGGATCGCCGAGGCGATGTCCGGAGTCGGCGGGAACGCGACGTCGCTGCCGAGTTGCCGAAGAGCCGTCTCGAGGTCAGCCATACATCTCCCTCAGATGGTCGAGCGCCCGTGAGGTTCGCGACTTGACAGTCCCCGGGCGCACGTCCAGCGCCGCGGCCGTCTCCTCCTCCGACAGCTCGAGGAAGAAGCGGCACGCGATCACGAGCCGCTCCTCCTCACGCAGCCCGTTGACCGCCTCCAGCAACCGCTCCCGGTCCTCGCCGGCGAGCACGACACCCTCGGGGGACGGAGCCGCGCCCCCCGAGGATTCTTCGGCCGCCGCGCGCAGCGAGAGGGCTGCGTGGCGCCCGGCGGAGCGACGGCGGTTCCGCGCCTCGTTGGCGACGATCCGAAGCAGCCATGGCCGAAAGGGCGACCCAGGCCGGAAGCGCCCGAGCGCCCGGAACGCCTTGACGAACGCCTCCTGAGCAGCCTCCTCCGCGTCGCTCGCGTTGCCAGCGACGACGTAGGCCGTGCGGAACGCGATCCCCTGGTGTGCACGCACGAGCTCCTCATAGGCGCCTTCGTCTCCGCGGCGAGCCCGCTCGACGAGCTCGCTCTCTTCAGGTGGTCGGCTCACCACTTTTGTGGAAGTACACCGCGATCGCTATTAGGGTTCCGCTCATGTTCGCCAGAGTCGCACGGTACGAGGTACATCCCGACCGGACGCACGAGGCGATCGAGGCGTTCCACGCCGCGGCAGCCGAGCTCGAGGGCACGAACGGCCTCGCGGGCGGCTACGTGTGCGTGGACTACGAGGACGGCGCGATCATGTCGATGACCCTGTGGGAGAACCGCATGGCGATGGACGAGAGCGAGCGGAAGGCCGCAGGGTTGCGGCAGGACGCCGCCAAGCGGGTCGACGGCAGGATCGTCTCGGTGCAGTCGCTCGACGTCGCGATCGAGATTGGCGTAGGCGTCCGCAACTAGTCGGACACAATCGAGCCTGCGGAGCTCACGCGTTCGTGTAGTCGAACGCGGAGTACACCGCATGCCGCTGCACGAGGTCCCAGCTCATCTCCGGCAGGTCGATCTGGAACCGCTCGCTCTGCGCGATCTCGCCGTCGCGCCAGATGAAGCCGGTCGTCTTGACGATGCGCACGTCGTTCTCGGCGCCGGTCACCGGGTTCGTCAGCGGCGTCATCTGATTCTCGGTCACACCCGCGACCGCGACCCGCGAGCGCTTGCCGTCGACCGTGATGTCGATCGCGGCCCGTTCGACAATCGTCGTCTCGTCGAGCGTCGAGTTGAAGATCTCGAATAACCCATAGCCCTCCTCGCCGCGCCAGATCCGCGCCAGCGCGTCGAACTGCTCGTCGTTCAGCGCGTCGACGTACGCGTGCCCGCGGCCGCCCTTGTCGTGGATCGGGCCGGGCCACCAGAGAGCCCACGACACCTTCGCGCCCGCGAGGTCGAGCCCGTCCCACGAGCCCTCCTCGATCACGTGGTTGATGACGGCCTGACAGTTGCCCTCGGGCGAGCTCGGGAGGCCGCGGAAGTTGCAGCCGCAGCCCGGATCGCAGTTGCAGAACTCGAGGTACGTGCCGCGGATCCGCCACTCGGCCACGCCTCGATTATGTCCTGCGTTTCCACCCAGGTGTGCCGGGTATCTCCATTCCGGAAAACGAACAGGAGGAACTGATGCCTACGTGGGCGTGGATCATCATCGTCGCGGTCGCCGCGCTGATCGTGTTCGGGGCGATCGTGGCATGGAACCAGCAGAAGAAGAGATCGCAGCTCAAGGACCGGTTCGGGTCCGAATACGATCGCACCGTCTCGGAGCGGGGCGAGCGCAGAGCCGCGGAGAAGGAGCTCACCGACCGCGAGCGCAAACGAGAGCGACTCGACATCGTGCCCTTGTCGCCGGAAGCGGAGAAGAAGTACTCGGCTAACTGGAGGGACGTCCAGGGACAGTTCGTCGACGACCCTGCCGACGCCGTGAACGAGGCCGATCGCCTGGTCACCAACGTCATGCGCGACCGGGGCTACCCGATCGACGATTTCGACCAGCGTGCGGACGACATCTCCGTCGACCATCCGGAAGTCGTCGAGAACTACCGCGCGGCGCACGCCGTCTATGTCAAGGCGAACGACGGTAACGGCGGCGCCGGCACCGAGGACTTGCGCCAAGGGTTCGTCCACTATCGCGCGCTCTTCAACGAGTTGCTCGAGACGCGCGAGCCAACCGCAGAGGGGGTCAATCGATGACGACCGAACAACAGGAGAAAACCGAGCAGCAGGAGGACGCCGGGCTGCAGGAGCAGGCCGAGCACGAAACCAAGGCAGAAGAAGCTGAACGCAAAGATGAAACCGAGGAGACCGGCGACGACCACGACCAAGAACTGTTTCGCGACGACGAGCTCCAGAGCTTCCGTTCGCGCTGGGACGAGGTTCAGGGAAGGTTTGTCGACGAGCCGCGCGAGTCCGTTCAGAAGGCCGACGATCTCGTCTCGGATCTCGTCGACAGACTGACGAGCGGCTTCGCAGAGACCCGTTCCGGCCTCGAGGATCAGTGGAACAAAGGCGAGGAGGCTTCGACGGAAGACCTCCGCGTCGCGCTCACTCGCTATCGGGCGTTCTTCTACCGCCTGCTCAAGGCCTGAGAGGAGGAGCAATGGCGAATGACCTATGGACGTACCCTGAGACCGTTGGTCGACTCGACCTAACGGGGTTCGAGGTCGAAGCGGCCGATGGCTCGATCGGGAAAGTCGACGAGGCGACGCAGGACGTCGGCGAGAGCTACCTCGTCGTCGATACCGGAATCTGGATCTTCGGCAAGAAGGCTCTGCTGCCGGCCGGGCTCGTCGAGCGCGTCGACCGGGACGAAGAGAAGGTGTGGGTAGATCGGTCGAAGGACGAGATCGAGCACGCACCGGAGTTCGACAAGGACACCTATCAAGAGGCCGACTACCGGTCCGCCGTCGGGGGCTACTACGGCTCGCACGAGCCTGCCCAGTCCGACGAAGAGCCGGTAGCCGACCGGAGCTGAAAACGGAGCGCCGGGCGGGAAGCGAGCGGGCTCGACCGCTCGCTTCCCGCCCACTTGATCGCGCTTACGGCGGGAGTTCATCCCGCTCGGCTAGTCACAGACAACGCGCTATCGCCGGCGGCAGTACGCTGACCGCCGTGGACCGCGCCGTCCTCGTTGCCCGCTTGAAACCCGGGGTTCGCGACCGAGCCGAGGCGCTGCTCACGGATCAGGCCCGGGAGCAATCTCCCGAGCGGCTCTTTCGGCGCGGCGCCATCTTCCTCTCGGACAGCGAGGTCATCTTCCTGTTGGAGGGCGACGACGCGGGCGAGACTGTGCGAACGATCCTCAACGACCCTGCCGAGTCCGCCCCGATCGGCCACTGGCTGCCGCTCTTCGACGGTCCGCTCCACTGGGCCCGCGAGGCGCGCTCCTGGGAGAACTGGGCTACGCGGGCCTGAGGCCGGCGGTGGTCACGAGGACGTTGGCCGTGTCACGCGGGAGGCCGGTGAGCAGGCGGCCGTTCAGCTTCGCATCGAGGTTCCAGGGTGCCCCGATTCGGATCCAGAAGCGCCTGCCGGCGAGCGGTACGGACTCGCCCATCCTGAGCAGGCCCTCGTAGGCGACTCGCCCGTCCCGAGAGGAGACGTGCACCGAAAGCCAGCAATCGCCTCGAGTGGCGACGAGCGTCAGATGCTGCGGGCCGGCCCTGATCTGCCTCGTGGGCGCAGACGGGCGATCGGCAGTCGCACTCGCGAGAGCGACGGGCGGCGCGTTCGCGGCCGGCAAGGTCGGTCGTGTAGGGCTTCCCCTGTGCCACCCGAGGAGCACGACGAGCACCAGGACGGCGGCCCCACCAACGACTGCCCATGCGCGACCGTCGAGGGTCGGCAGCGCAACGCGCGGCTCCGGCGGCGGAGGCGGCGGCGGTGGACTGCTCGCCTCGATCCGGGCGTTCAGCTCGGAAACGAGGATGTCGCCGTCCAGCCCCAGGTACTCCGCGTAGGTGCGCAGGAACCCGCGCGCATAGACGTCAGCCGGGAGCTGGTCGAAACGCTCACCCTCGAGCGCCGCGAGGAACTTGATGCGGATCCGCGTCGCCTCGGCGGCGTCGGGTAGGGCCAACCCCTTGCGCGTTCGCGCGTCCTGGAGCGTGGTGCCGATCTCGACCATCCGATCTGCTCCTCGGTCGCTTCGAACATCGTGCCTGCTCGGTCACGAAGCCGCAAACGTCGACGGGAGGTTCAGGTAACTGCGGCTTCGCCGAGGAGCGACTTGACCTCGGCGAAGAAGTCCGGCTCCGGCTTCACGCGGTAGTCCGGGCCGAGGGCGAGCGTGGTCTCTCCCTGCGACGTCGAGATCGCGACCAGCACCGGGATCTCGCCGGGGAACTCACGGACGACCGACGC
>JBKPQP010000209.1:0-9998 GCA_046734155.1 Actinomycetota bacterium
GCGGTCGAGCATGTAGTCGAGCGCGAGGAACGCGTCCGGGATCGTCACGCGCTCGGCCGACGAGTGCGAGATGTCGCGCTCGTGCCAGAGCGCCACGTTCTCGAGCCCCACGAGTGCTCCGGCGCGGACGACACGCGCGAGGCCGCAGATCCGCTCGGCGACGACCGGGTTCCGCTTGTGCGGCATCGCCGACGAGCCCTTCTGACCTTGGCCGAACGGCTCCTGCACCTCGGCCACTTCCGTCCGGGCCAGGTGCCGAATCTCGAGCGCGAATCGCTCCAGCGAGGCCGCGGTCAGCGCGAGCGCCGAGAGCAGCGCGGCGTGCCGGTCGCGCTGCACGACCTGCGTCGCGGCCGGCTCCGGCTTGAGCCCGAGCCGCTCGCACGCGATCCGCTCGACCTCGGGGTCGATTGCCGCGTAGTTCCCGACCGCGCCCGAGAGCTTCCCGACTTGCATGGCGGCGAGGGCGCTCGCAACCCGTTCGCGGTCGCGCTCGAGCTCGAACGCCCAGACGGCCAGCTTGAGCCCGAACGTCGTCGGCTCCGCATGCACGCCGTGAGTGCGGCCGATCGTCAGCGTGAGCCGGTGCTCCACGGCGCGCCCGGCAACCGCTGCGAACGCGCGCTCGATGCCATCGAGGATCAGCTCGCCGGCCGCGCCGATCTGGAGCGCGAGCGCCGTGTCGACGACGTCCGACGACGTCAACCCGTAATGGAACCAGCGCCCGGCCGCCCCGAGCTCACCCGAGACGGCGTCGACGAACGCAACCACGTCGTGGTGCGTCTTCCGCTCGATCTCCGCGACGCGCTCCGGTGTCGGAGCGACCGCGTTCAAGCGGATTTCCTGAGCGGCCTCCGCGGGTACGACCCCAATCTCCGCCCAGCCGTCGAGCGCCGCGAGCTCGACCTCGAGCCAGCGCTCGAGCTTGCCCTCGTCCGACCAGATACTGGCCATCTCCGGTCGCGAGTAGCGTGAGATCACTGCTCAGATTGTATGGACGGCGCCTGAGGGTACCCGCCTCCCTGTGCGAGGATGCGCGCCGCGAGGATCGCCGCGTTCCGCGAGCCGTCGACCGAGACGCACGCGACCGGGACGCCGGGCGGCATCTGCGCGATCGCAAGCAGCGCGTCGAGCCCGTCGCCGACGCTCTTCGACGAACGCAGAGGGACGCCGATCACCGGCAGGTCGCTATACGCGGCGACGACACCGGGCAGCGCGGCCGCCATGCCGGCTCCGGCAATGATCACGCGCACCCCGCGGAGCTGCGCCGTCGATGAGTACTCCGCGACGCCCCGCGGATTGCGGTGGGCGGACAGAACCTTCAGCTCGTGCGAGATTCCGCGCTCCCGCAGCTCAGCGAGCGCCGGGTCCATCGCCTCGAGGTCCGACTCGGAGCCGACGAGGATCCCGACGAGCGGCCCCGGCTCGTCCAGCTCCTCGAGCAAGCCGATCGGCGACGGCTGCGTCTCGTGCTCAGCCGGCAACGTTCACCGCCTTGTCCGCGATGTCGCGGCGGAAGCGTGCGCCCTCGAACGAGACAAGCTCGCACGCCTCGTACGCGCGGGCCCTCGCCTGCTCGAGCGTGTCGCCCAGACCGGTCACGTTGAGGATCCTGCCACCACTCGTCACGAGCTGCCCGTCCCGCATCGCGGTCCCGGCGTGGAAGACGACCGCGCCGAGGGCTTGAGCCTCGTCGATGCCGCTGATCGGCGAGCCGGCGTCGCGGCCCTCGGGGTACGTTCCGGCGGCGAGCGCCACCGTCACCGCGCACGTGCCCGACACGGACAACTCCACCTCGGCCAGGTCGCCCTGGGCGGCTTTGAGCAGTGCTTCACCCAGGTCGCCCTCGACTCGCGGCAGGATCGCCTGCGTCTCCGGATCGCCGAACCGGCAGTTGAACTCGAGGACCCGCGGACCGTCGGCGGTGAGCATCAGCCCTGCATAGAGACAGCCGATGAACGGCGTGCCACGCTCGGCGAGGGCCTCGACGACCGGCCGATGGATCGTCTCGACGAGCTCGGCCACGCGACCGTCGTCCAGCTCCGGCACCGGCGAGTACGAGCCCATGCCGCCGGTGTTGGGGCCGGTGTCGCCGTCGCCGAGGCGGCTGTAGTCGCGCGATTCCGGCAGGGCGAGCACGTTGCTCCCGTCGACGATCGCGAACACCGACAGTTCCTCGCCCTCGAGCAGCTCTTCGATCACGAACTGGTCACCGAGCGTCGCGACCGCGCGCAACGCCGCGTCGAGCTCCTCCTGCGTGTGGCACATGAAGACGCCCTTGCCGGCCGCGAGCCCGTCGGCCTTGACGACGCACGGAGCCCTCGCCACCGACATCGTCTCCGCGATCGGGACTCCCGCCGCGCGCATGACGTTCTTGGCGAAGCTCTTCGAGCCCTCGATCTGGGCCGCCGCCGCGCTCGGGCCGAAGACCGCGACCCCGCCGCGGCGCAGCTGGTCTGCGACGCCCGCGACGAGCGGCGCCTCGGGGCCGACCACTACGAGGCCAGCGCCGATCGTGCGGGCGAGCTCGAGCAGACTGTCCGAGTCCTCGGCGCGGATCGGGTGGCAGTGCCCGAGTTGCGCGATGCCGGGATTACCCGGCGCGGCGTGAACCTCGTCGACCGACGGGCTCGCCGCGAGCTTCCAGGCCAACGCGTGCTCCCGCCCGCCGGAGCCGACGACGAGGACTCTCACGGCGCAAGCCTAGTCCCGCCCACCCGCGTTTGAAAGACCTTTACGATCCGTGCGTGACCGAAGCGGAAGGCGCCGCCACCTTTCGCAGCGCGACCGACATGTACGGCCGTTTCGTCGGGCGCTATGCGCCGTCGCTCGCAGCGGCCCTGATCGGAGCTGTCGGCCTCGAGCCCGACGATCGTGTGCTCGACGTGGGCTGCGGGCCCGGCGGGCTGGCGACCGCGCTCGCGGAGGTGGTCGGCCAGGAGAAAGTCGCCGCCGTCGATCCGTCGCAGCCGTTCGTCTCGGTCTGCCGCGCCAGGCTCCCCACGGCCGATGTCCGCGTCGCGGCCGCGGAAGAGCTCCCGTTCGAGGACAACTCCTTCGACGCGGCCTTCGCGCAGCTCGTCGTCAACTTCATGACCGACCCGGTGCGCGGCGTGGGGGAGATGAAGCGCGTCGTCCGGCAGGACGGCAAGGTCGCCGCGTGCACGTGGGACTACCGCGAGGGGATGACGATGCTGCGCGCGTACTGGGACGCAGTCCACGAGGTTGCGCCCGGCGAGAGCGCGGAGTTCGACGAGGGCAAGAACATGCGCTACGCGACCGTCGAGGAGCTGAAGGGCCTCTGGGAGACGGTCGACCTGGAGGAAGTCGAAGCCGGAGAGCTCTCCGTCACCGTTGCGTATGAGGACTTCGACGATCTGTGGGCGCCGTTCCCGACAGGGATCGGACCGGCCGGCGCGTTCTGCGCCTCGCTCGATCCGGAGCGGCAGCTGGCTCTTCGCGCGGCTCTCTCCCGGCGGCTCGGCGATCCTGAGGGCTCGTTCGAGCTGTCCGCCCGGGCCTGGTACGCGGTCGGCCGCGCCTAGCTGAGGACGGCCTCGACGCCGCGTGGCGAAAGCACGCGCTCGCGTGAGGCGCCGGTTCCGATCAGGCAGACCTCGACCCCGAGCTTCCCCTCGACGAAGTTCACGTAGTCCCGGGCGGCTTTCGGCAGCGTGGCCACGTCGTCGATCGCGTCGAGCGGCTCGTTCCAGCCGGGCAGCGTCTCGTACACCGGCTCGCAGTGGTGGAAGTCGCTCTGGTGCGCCGGGAAATCATCAGTCTCGGTCCCGTCTCGCAGCCGGTAGCGCACGCAGACGGGGAGCTCCGCGAACGACGAGAGGACGTCGAGTTTCGTCAGCGCGAGGGATGTCATCCCGTTCAGCCGCACCGCGTAGCGCAGGCCGACGAGGTCAAGCCAACCGCAGCGCCGTTGGCGCCCCGTGACGGTGCCGTACTCGCCGCCGAGCTCGCGTAGGCGCTCCTGGTCGGGGCCGACGATCTCGGTTGGGAACGGCCCCTCGCCGACGCGGGTCACGTACGCCTTCGCGACTCCGATCACCCGGTCGATCCGCGTTGGCCCGATTCCGATCCCGGTGGCGGCCGCGCCGGCGATCGGGTTCGACGACGTGACGAACGGATAGGTGCCGTGGTCCAGGTCCAGCAACGTCGCCTGCGCGCCCTCGAAGAGTACGGCCTTGCCGTCCTTGAGGGCGTTCTCGACCAGCAGGGACGTGTCCGCGATGTACGGGCGAAGCCGCTGGGCGTAGTTCTCGACTTCCTCGGCCACCTCCTCGAGGTCGAGCGGCGCGGCTCCGTACACGCGCTCGAGCCAGACGTTCTTCTCGGCGAGCGCGACCTCGATCTTCTGGCGCAGGATCTTCGCGTCGAAGAGGTCCTGGACGCGGATCCCGAGCCTTGCCGACTTGTCCGCGTAGGCAGGCCCGATCCCGCGGCGTGTCGTCCCGATCTGCAGCCGCCCAAGGCGTCGTTCGCTCGCGCCGTCGAGCGCGACGTGCCAGGGCATGATCAGGTGCGCGTTGCCGGAGAGGCGGACGGTGTCGGTCGAGATGCCGCGCACCTCGAGGTCGTCGAGCTCCTCGACGAACACGCCCGGGTCGACGACGAGCCCGGCGCCGAGCACGCACTCCTTGCCCCACAGGATCCCCGACGGCATGTGCTTGAACTTGTAGGTCTCGCCGTCGGCGATGATCGTGTGGCCCGCGTTGGGGCCGCCCTGATAGCGGCAGACGAGGTCTGAATGCTGGGCGAGCAGATCGACGATCTTGCCCTTGCCCTCGTCACCCCACTGCGCGCCGACGATGACTGTCGCAGGCACGAGGAATCAGTCTGCCAGAAGGCCCAGCCGGCGTCGTAATCATTTCGAGGGTCAAGGGTTCTCCGAGGCTGCCGATAGGAGTTGTGAGCCCCGGCTGGGTTGGCCGCAGACCCTCCTCCGGGGCTCTTTCCTTGGCTTAGCGGTGACGGGGCCGAAAGAGCGACGGCCCCGCCGGAGCGGGGCCGTCGTCTAGTCGTTGATTGCTCTGGCTTAGTGGTTCTGCCCGACGCGAATTGCGTTCAGGATCGGCTCGCCATGCGCCTGCCGGTTGGCAAGCTGGACGGTGATCTCGCCGTTGATCGGAGTGACGAGAGTCGTCCTGTCGAGCGCCGTGTTCTGCCCGACCAGCGCAGAGATGTCGAACGCGATCAGGTACGGAGAGCCGTTCACGATCACGTCGAACTGGCGCTGGCCCGGGCTCTTGTTCTGGATCTCGGCGAACTTGAGCTCCAGCTTGTAGACGGCCGGTGGCAGTCCGGTGATGCGGTAGGTCATCGGGCTGATCCGGGCGTTCTGGTAGAGCGGGTCATCGAGCGTCCCGGCAATCGCCGAGCGCGTGCTCGCCGTTCGTCGAGGTTGCTGGACGTAGCCCTCCTCGTTGGCAGCCGTGTACGGCTGATCGGCCAACCACGGTTCTCCGCCGACGCTCGTGTACGCGCCGCCGCCGGAGTTGAGGCCGATCGCCGGCACGACCAGCCGCACCGGGACCTGCAGGTTCGGGTGCCGGCCGCTGTTCGTGCGGAACGTGAGGATGGCCTGGTAGGTGTTGCCCGGGATCAGCCCGTGCGTGTCGACTGTGACCTGGACAGTCTGCTGGCTGCCCACATTGACCGTGCCACTGGTCGGGCTCTCCGAGAGCCACGGCACGTCCGTGAAGTCGGCACACTGATCGAGCTCGGACAGCTTCTCGGAGTCCGGCGTCGGGCTGAACCCGCCCGACGAGCCTCCGACCTTGTAGAAGCCGCACGAACCTCCCGCGCGGTAGCGTGGGAACTGCGCGTTCGGCAGCGCAGTCCAGCTGTCCGTGGACGGGTCGTACGTGAAGCCCTGGTTCGTGATCGTGCTGAACCCGTCCGTGACGCCGCTGGAAACGACCAGCATCCCGTTCGCAGCGCCGGAGACGGAGGCCCACAGGTCGATTGGCATGTTCGCGATCGGGCTCCACGAATTCGAGCCCGGGTCGTAGACGGCGCCGTCCTGGAACGTGTTGAAGCCGTCGGTCCCGCCCGAACAGTAGACCTGGCCGTTGACTCCGCCGCACGACTCCCACGCGTTGGTGTGTGGGTAAGCGGCGACGGTGGCCCAGCTGTCGCTGGCCGGGTCGTAGCGGACGACGGTCGAGGACGTTGTGCAGAACGCATCCGCGCAGCCGCCGACGGCGTAGATGTTGCCGTTCGCGACGGCGACACCCGGTGCTGCCGTTGGGCTCGGGTTGGACGCCACGGTGCTCCAACTGTTCGAGCTCGGGTCGTAGACGTCGGTCTGGGCAATCGGGTTCCCGGCGACGTCCCAGCCGCCCGTCACGTAAAGCAGCCCGTTGACCGCTGCCACACCCGGCTTCTGGCGGGCCACCGGCATGTTCGCGATCGGGGCCCACGTGTTCGTACCCGGGTCGTAGACGTTCCCCGAGTTCAGGACTGTGAAGCTCGAGTTCAGCCCTCCGACAACGTACTCCTTGCCGTCGATGAAGGCGCCCGAGTTGTCCATGATCGCGGTCGGATAGTTCGCGATCGTCGACCAGGTCGGAGCTAGTGGCGAACCGGCGTCCACGCGCGGCGCGTGGCTAGGCGTGCGATTGCCGAGCCAGCCTGGATCCGCCCGGTCGTCTTTGCTCAGCTCGATCCTGTGCAGCTTCGAGCCCTCGCGAGACGACATGACCGGACCGCCACCCGACTCCTTGACGTCCCAGGTCATCGGGAGACCGCCGGTGTTCGACAGGGTGAGCGTCTTCGTCTGGGTCTCGTTGCGTTGCAGGACGAACTCGAGTGACGTCGGACTCACCTCGCCACGCGCTGTGCGGAGCGAGAAGTTCTGAGTCGTCGTCGCGTCCACCGTGATGTTGACTTCAGCCGAGCCGGTCTCGTAGTTCGTCTTGCTGGCCTGGATCGTGTAATGGCCGACTGGCAACTGCATCCGATAGAAGCCATTCGCGTCGGTCGAGGCCTGGCGCACGGTGTTGCCGTTCTGCAGAGCCTTCACCAAGGCCCCGGCGACCGCGAGGTTGTCGTTGGCATCCGTCACGGTTCCCTCGGCGAATCCCGAGGGTGGTAGCAGGTAGCGAATCGCCGTCTGGCCGAGGTTCAGGGACGGCTCGTTGAACGAGTACTGGAACGCGTCATCTCCCGCTGCGTTCTCGATTCCGATAGTGGCGGAGTTGCCCTGTTCGTGGGAGTTATCCACGTTCCGGTACTGCGTCAGGATCTGGCCGTTCTCGTAGAGGATGACCTCGAAGTCGAGGCGGTCGGGGCTCCCCGGTGGGAAGAACCCCGCGTTTCGCCACTCGATCACGAATCGGTTCGGGCTCGTGAGGGTCTGAGTCCACATCGACGATGGGTCGATGAACATGTCGTCCCAGAACGGGTAGATCGCATTGTTTGGGGTCGCCGCACTCGGGATGCCACTGTTCGTGAACGGGCAGGTCCCGGTTCCGAACGTGATGAATCCGTTCGTGCAGACGTTCGCCGACGTGTAGGTCTGCCCGTAGAAGCTGAACGCGAAGGGCAGAGTCACCGGAGCGAAACTGTCGTCCCCGAACAGTGGGAACGGTGTGGTGCCTTGGATGTAGGCCGGCGTCTCGACTCGGCAGAAGTAGCCGAACGAGTCGTGCCGTGACGGCAGCGAGAAGTTGTGCGTCGTGCCGTCGGCGACCACCACCGAGTCCGTCTGTGGCGTGTTGCAGCCACCTGCCTCGGCCTTAACGTTGTACGTCCCTTCGGGCACCGAGGGGAAGCTGTAGTGCCCGGTGGCGTCGGTCGTAGCGGGCGGGATCGGCGTTCCGAGGATCGTCACCGTCGCGTTCGCGATCGGGTTGGCCGGATTCGCGTCGTCGGTGACCGTGCCGCTGAGCGAGCCTGACGGCGCCGGGTCGAGCGCGAAGTCCTGCGTCGTCGTGACGCCGTCGCTGATGACGACGCCGTTTGCCGTCTCGCTCACATGCCCGAAGGCGCTTGCGGTCACGTCGTACGTTCCGACGGGCAGCGTCAACGAGTATGTGCCATTCGGGCCGGTCGTCGTCGACACGTCGACGGGTCCACTGGCATGAACCGTCGCGCCGGCAATCGGCCCGTTCCCGCTTTCAGTGACGGTGCCGCTGAGCGTTCCGCTCGGCGCCGCCGTGCACGACGGGAACTTGAAGTTCCCGATCCGCGTCCTCCAGTTGAAGGCGCTGTTGGTCGAGTAGTACTCCTGCGTGTACCAGTAGGTGCAGTCGTCGACCGGGTCGACCGTCATGTCGCTGTAGTCGCCCCAGCGGCTGGCCGTGTCGAGCTGGCTGCCGGCGCCTGTGAAGAGGGTTGCCTCTCCCTGCGACAACTCTCCCGGCGTATCACCCGCCAGACGTCCCGCATAGCGGATCTCTGGGTGGATAGTTGCCGACGAAGCGCTGAAGCCGACCGCCAAGTCGCCGCTGCGGTCCATGGCGGCGCTTCCCATCCAGCGCCAGGTCGAGTCCGGCTGGTAGGTCCCTTGCTGCGTGAAGCTCGCCGCCCCCGAGGTGACGTTATTGAGCTCGAACCACCGAACACCGGCCACGCCACCCGAGGCGACGGTCATGTTGCCCACGAGCGCTTCATGGTCGCCGAAGTTGCGGTAGGCCGAGCGGAACATCCCGCGGTCCCCGAGCGTGTCCAAGGGGTCGCCGCCGAGCTGCGGCACGCACGCCCCGCCGCCGCAGATCACCGAGAACGGTGCCGGCGTCAGCGTTGCGGCGAGCGTGAACGTCGAGTTCGCCGGAGTACCGAAGTCGACGTGGAAGCGGTAGAGCGGCCATGTGGGGTTCGTGCCGGTGCTCATGAACGGATTCGGCGCGCCCGCAGGCGGCGTGGCGGCGCCGTCCAGATCGGCCGGCATGAACTGGTCGCTCGTTGGGTTGAAGAAGGACGGGTCGCGGAAGGTCACGAACGTGGCGGGGTTGCCGGCCAGCATCGCGGCCCGGTCGAACGCGAACGGCTGCGGCCCGAGGAAGGCCGTACCCCCCGCGTTGAACACGTTCGTGCCCATGTAGTACGCGTCCGGCCAGACCCCGAGCTTCGGGTAATCGAAGAAGTCCTCCCCGAGGTGGAAGCCGTAGCGCGCGAACGTGCCCGTGGCGTCGCTCGAGGTGGACACGGCGATGCACTCGTCGGTGACGGTGGTCGTAACGGCGAACTGCGTGATCACCCAGCGGTTCGCGAGCTGGTCATAGAGGACGACAGGATCGCCCGCGCCGTTGAACTCGCACGGGTTGCCGAAACCCACCCAGAGCGACGCGATGTCGACCGGTCCCATGATCGAGTTCCCGGTGCTCTTGTCGAAGACCTGGAAGCCCTGGTTGACAATCTGGACGTACTGGTCGAGCCCGACCTCCCCGTTCGTGTCGGGCGGTGCGCAGTTGCAGTTCACGCCCGGGAACGGAATTCCGTCGAAGTTGAGCATCGGCGAGGGCATCTGCGATTTCGGCAGCGTCCTTTGGACGACGGGATCCGCGAAGGCCGGAAGATCCTTGCCGCCGACGAGCGACGGATTCTCCGCGGCCACGTGGAGTGGCTGCATTGCGCCGTGTGACTGCGCCATGGCGCGGACCGGCCGTGAGATGTCGTTTTTGTACGACCTCCCCACCTTCGCGCCAGTGAATGACTTCTTCGCCACTGTCTTTGCCGAGGCCGGGTGCGCCACTGGGCGGGCCGACTTCGTTGCCCCTCCGGAAAGGCTGTTTCCGGCAAGGGCGATCGAGGCGAGGAACAGCGCAGCGAGCAGCGCCCCGGCAATCGTCTTGCCTCTTGGTGCCCGCATCATGGACTCCCCCTTCCGTGTGTCGGGCCGAATTCGCTTCGTTCTGTTGCCATCAATCCTCCTTGGCCGTCGGAAGGGAACCGTGGCTCTGCTCGATCAGGCGGGCCGCCGACGGCGGGCAACTCCGGAGCTGTCGGGCAAGAAGGGTCGGCCGGCACGTTCGCGCGCCGGC
>JBKPQP010000210.1:0-12353 GCA_046734155.1 Actinomycetota bacterium
GGAGAGCACGTCGGTCGGCTCGTCGATGCCGAGGTGCTCCCGCTTCAGCCCGCGCATCTCCTCGAGCCCGACGAACGCGAGCCCGAGCTCACCCTCCTCGACGCCCTCGGCGGCGAGCACCTCCCGGGCCAGGGACGTCGCCTCGTCCGCCTCGACCTCGATGCCGCTTCGGTTCTGCACCTCCACCGCCACCATGGCGCTACTTCCGGCGCTGCGTGCCCGTCTCCTCCGCGTGGTGCTTGTACGCCTCGACGATGCGCTGCACGAGCTTGTGCCGCACGACGTCCTGGTTCGTGAAGCGCACGAACGCGATCCCGTCGATGCCCGCGAGGATGTCCTGCACCTGGATCAGCCCCGACGCCTGTTCACGCGGGAGGTCGACCTGGGTCACGTCGCCGGTGACGACGATCTTCGAGCCGAAGCCGAGACGCGTGAGGAACATCTGCATCTGCTCGGGGCTCGTGTTCTGCGCCTCGTCGAGGATGATGAACGAGTCGTTGAGCGTGCGGCCGCGCATGAACGCGAGCGGCGCCACCTCGACGATGCCTTTCTCCATGTACGAGGCGAGGCGGTCGGCGTCGAGCATGTCGTAGAGCGCATCGAAGAGCGGGCGCAGATACGGGTCGACCTTCTCCAGCATCGTGCCCGGTAGGTAGCCGAGCCGCTCCCCAGCTTCGACGGCGGGGCGGGTGAGGATGATCCGGCCAACCTGACGGTCAGCGAGCGCCGCGACTGCAAGGGCCATCGCCAGGTACGTCTTGCCGGTTCCGGCCGGGCCGATCCCGAACGTGACCACGCAGTCGCGGATCGCATCGACGTAGCGCTTCTGGGTCACCGTCTTGGGCGCGATTTTCTTGCCGCGGTGACGCCAGACAACATCTTCGAAGACCTGGCGCACGTCCTCGACCTGGTCGAGCGCGCCGAGGACCGCGTCGACCGTCGACGGGCCGATGTCGTGGCCGCCCTCGGCGAGCTCGACGAGCTCGTCGACGACCGCGCGCGCTTCCGTCACACGCTCGTCGTCGCCCTCGATCGTCAGACGGTTGCCACGAAGGCGGATGGTGACGCGCAAACGGTCACGCAGCGCCTCGAGCACGCCGTCGCCGATCGCCGCGAGCTCCGCGGCGACGTCGTTCGAGACATCGAGCACCTGCTGCATGGACCGAAGTGTAGGCGCGCGGCTCCGGCCCCACCGCGACGCTTCCGGCCCGAATCCGGCACAGACACATGCGGTTTTCCCCGATACGATCGCCTCGGGGAGGAGGTTGGGGGTACCGGACCAGAAGGCGCCGACGAGAAGCGCCGGCCCCTGACGTGTTCAGGCGAGCTTTTCGCGAACGAGCTGGCTCACCGCCGACCCGTCGGCGCGGCCCGCTACCTGCGGCATCACGTCGGCCATCACGCGGCCCAGGTCGCGCATGCTCGTCGCGCCGCACTCGGCGATCGCGTCGTCGATGATCGAGTCGAGCTCCTCCTCGGACAGCGGCTCGGGCATGAACTCCTCGATTACCTCGAGCTCGTCCTCCTCGGCCTCGGCCCGCTCCTCGTTGCCGGCCGCGCGGAACGCCTCCGCGGCCTCGAGCCGCTTCTTCCGCTCGCGCTGGAGCACCTGGAGCTCCTCCTGGTCGCTCAGCTCCCGCTGCAGCTCCTTCTCGGCTGAGCGCAAGTTCGCGAGGATCAACCGCAGCGTGTCGCGGCGCGGAGCGTCTCGTTCCTTCATCGCCACCTCGAGCTCGTCCTGGATCTCGGCGATCAGGCTCATCCGGGAATCCCAATCATCCGCCCACCGAGCACGTGCCAGTGCAGGTGGAAGATCGTCTGCCCGCCGCCGGGGCCCACGTTCACGACGACGCGGTAATCCTCGAGCCCCACCTCGCGCGCCGTCTCGGCGACGAACTCGAGCATCCGCTGCGTCTCTTCGGCCGGAAACTCTGCGATGTCGCGGAACGTCTCGACGTGCCGCTCGGGAATGACGAGCAGGTGCGTCTCGGCGCGGGGGTTGATGTCCGCGATCGCGACGACGTCCTCGCCCTTCCGGACATGGTCACCGTCCGTGTACAGCCTGCAGAAGAGGCAATCAGACGGCACCGACGATCCCCTCCTCCACGACATCGATCGCGCGCACGGGCAGGAGCTCGCCGACAGGAGCCGACTCGTCGACCAGCCACGGCGAATAGTCGTCCCCGTATCCCCGCCCGGGACGATCAACGAGCACCGTGTCCGTTGCGCCCACCTTCGACTGCCAGCGCCGGAGGCAAGCCTCGTGCGAGTCGGCACGCAGCCGCGCGCTGCGGCGCTTCTTGACCGAGGCCGGAACCGGATCCTCGGCCGCGGTTGCTGTCCCGGGCCGGGGCGAGTACGGGAAGACGTGCACCTTCGTCACATCCGCGGCGGCGAGCACTCGGCGCGTACGCTCGAACGCCCCTTCATCCTCGGCGGGAAAGCCGACGATCACGTCGGCCGTCAGGTTGAAGTCCGAGAGCGGCTCAAGGCGTCTGAGGTATGTCGCAGCGGTGTAACGGCGTCCCATCGCCCTCAGCACCCGGTCATCGCCGGACTGAAGCGGCACGTGGAGATGCCGGGAAACGGTCGGCGTCTCCCGCAGCGCACGGACGAGCTCGTCATTCACGTGATTGACCTCGATCGACGACAGCCGCAGTCGCTGCAACCCCGGCGTCGCGCCGGCTTCGCGCACTAGCCGCGCGAGCGTGTAGCCACCGTCCCGATCGCGGAAGCAACCGAGGTTGATCCCGGTGAGGACGACCTCGCGATGCCCCTGCTCGACTCGCTTGCCGACCTCCCGGAGAACCGCGTCGCCGCTTCGGCTCCGCGACGCTCCTCGGACGAGCGGGATCACGCAGAACTTGCACGAAAAGCTGCAACCGTCCTGGACGCGCACGAAGGCACGAACCCGGTCGAGCCGCGCGTCCGCCTGGACGCATCCGATCGCGCCGACGTCTCCAGCCACGAACGCCGCCGTCTCCTCGGCCCGCCGTGAAACGACGGTCACGTTCTCGGGCAGGCCGGCGAACGCGCGCTCGAGGTTGGCAGCACAACCGGTCACATAGACGCGGCGATGAGCTCGCGCAGCGCGCGACGCAGCCTGACGCGACTTGCGCACCGCCTCGTTCGTCACACAGCACGTGTTGACCACGGCGATCTCGGCCCCGCTCCGTTCCTCGTGGCCGTCCGAGAGCAGCGCCTCGCGGATCGCGTGCGCATCCGAGTGCGAGACCTTGCAGCCGAGGAAGCGGACGGAGAACGTCGCCACGGGAGGCGGATGCTACTCCCGCCTGAACAGGTCGGCCGCCCACTCCTCCGCGACGCGGCGCTCGACGTGCTTGAACCCGGCGACCTCGGGCCGGTCCGTCTCGTAGTAGCCGGACATCACGAACACGCGGCAGTGCGCCGACAGCACCAACCGCGAAATTGTCCTCAGGTCGATGTTGGCGACGGCGATCTCGGCCTCCGGAAGCGCTGCACCCGCGGCGTCGAGCAGCCTCGCGTCCACGGCCACGCCGTTCCCTCCCGCGTTGCGCCTCGTCGTCTCGACCGCATTCTCGTCGACGTCGACCGCGATGACGGGCTCGAAGCCGAGCTTGCACGCCGCGATCGCGAGCACGCCCGAGCCGCAGCCGACGTCGAGGAGGCTCGCACGGCCGAGCGACTGGATCAGCTCGAGGCAGAGCCGCGTCGTCGGATGCGCGCCCGTCCCGAACGCAAGCCCGGGGTCGATCACGACCGCCGCGAGACCAGGCTTCGGCGCCTCCCACGACGGCCCGACCCAGAGCGATCCCACCTCGACCGGCCGATGGAAGCGCATCCACTCGCGCTCCCAGCCCTGCGGGACCGCCTCGACGCGCACGTCCTCGAATCTCGAGCGCAGCCGCCCGGCTCCCAACTCGTCGGTGAACGCGACCAGCTCCGTCGCCTCGGGGCCCGCGACCTCGGCGAACCCCTCCGGGAAGAGCTCGATCATCGTCGCCGTCGCCTCCTCGACGAACGCGCCGGGCACGACGACGGAAGCGCGCAGGAGGCTCAGCGGAAAGCGCTCTTGAGCTTCTCGAAAAAGCCCTCGTCGGGCTTGTACGTCTCCTCGCTCGCCATCTGCTCGAACTCGGCGAGCAGGTGCCGCTGCTCCTCGGTCAGCTGCCGAGGGACGACGACGTTGACGAGCACGCGGTGGTCACCCCTGCCGAAGCCGTGCAGAACGGGCATGCCGCGCCCCCGGAGAACGCGAACGGCACCCGGCTGCGTTCCGGCCTGGAACTCGAGCTCCTCCTCGCCTTCGAGCGTGGCGATCTTCGAGCGCGCGCCCAACGCGGCCTCGGTCATCGTCAAGTCGACGGTCGAGTAGACGTCGTCGCCCTCGCGCACGAACCGCTCGTGCGGGCGAATTCGGACCAGCACGTAGACGTCGCCCGCCTGCCCTCCGAGCGCACCCGCATGGCCCTCGCCGGAGAGCCGGATGCGCTGCCCGTCGTGGATGCCCGGCGGAACCTCGACGTCGAGGCTGCGTTCCTCGAGCGTGCGTCCCGCGCCGGAGCAGGCCTCGCAGGGATGCTCGACGATGCGACCGCTCCCGCCACAGCGCCCGCAGGGCTGTGCGCGGATGAACTCGCCAAGCGCAGTGCGCGTCACCTGCTGGATGCGACCGGTGCCGTCGCAGTTCTCGCACACCGAAACCGGTGTGCCAGGCTGGACGCCGTCGCCGCCGCACTCCGCGCAGCGCATGGCGACCTGGACCGGCACCTCGCGCGTGACCCCCGTCGCCGCCTCCTCGAGATCGATCTCGATCTCAGCCGCGATGTCGGCTCCGCGTGCGCGCCGCGGCCCGGTCGCCACCCCGAACACGTCGTCGCCGAAGAAGGCTGAGAAGATGTCGGCCAGGCTGCCGAAATCGAACGCGGTCGGCCGGAACCCGCCGCTCCGCAGACCTGCGTGTCCGAAACGGTCATATAGCTGCCTGGTCTCGGACCTCGAGAGCACTTCGTAAGCTTCGACGACCTCCTTGAAGCGTTCGTCCGCATCCGGCTCGGCGGACACGTCCGGGTGCAGCTCCCGGGCAAGCCGCCGGAACGCGCGCTTGATCTCTGCGTCCGTCGCCGTTCGCCCGACGCCGAGCACCTCGTAGTAGTCGCGACCGGTAGTCGCCATCAGTTCTCTTCGTAGACCGCTTCGACGAAGCGAGAGAGCTCATGTGCGGCCGCGCGGACCGAGCGGATCGCCTTCTCGTAGTCCATGCGCAGCGGCCCGACGAGGCTGACTGCCCCGAGCGTGCGCGTCGAGAGGCCGTACGACGCGCCGACGAGCGCGACGTCGCGCAGCGCCGGGTTGTCGAGCTCGACGCCGACGCGCACGAACGGCCTGCGCGAGCCGAGTGTCTCGCCCAGCAGCTCGAGGATCGCCGCGCGCTTCTCGAGCGCCTCCAGGAGCCGCTGACAGGCCTCCAGCTCGTCCGCTCTCACCTTTCCGAGGAGGGTTGCGGCGCCCCCCACGTAGAGCCGCTGCTCGTCGTCGGCCATGAGCTCGGTGAACGCCGGTCGCAGAAGCTCGAGGAACCCGCGCTCGCGGGGCGACAGCACCGGGTCGTCGAACCTGCGGCGCAGCGCTGCGCTTCCTAGCTCGAGCCCGGCGAGCTCTTCGTTGAGGTACTCACCCGCCCAGAGCGCGAGGCCCGGGTCGACGGCGTCGGCGAGCGCGAAGAGCCGCTTCGACACGCCTCCCGTCGAGGTGATCATCACGACCATCAACACCTGCGGCTGGAGGACGAGCACCTCGATGTGCCGGACGGTCGCTGTCTGGAGCCGAGGCGCAGAGACGAGGGCGAGGAGCCGCGTGGCCTGCGAGAGGGTCTCTGTCGTCTCCTGGAGCGCAGCCTCGAGCTCGCTGCGCGCGGCGGCGAGATCAAGCGGGAACGGGCTCGGTCGCGGTTCGAGCCGCTCGAGGAGGAAGTCCGCGTAGAAGCGGTATCCCGCCTCGGTCGGGACCCGCCCGGCCGACGTGTGCGGATGGGTGAGCAGTCCGAATCGCTCGAGCTCGGCCAGCTCGGCCCGCACGGTCGACGACGAGACGGTCATGCCCGCGCGCGCGACGAGATTCTTGGAGCCGACGGGCTCGCCGCTCTCGACGTACTCCTCGACGACGCGCCGCAGGATCTCTGCCTGGCGCTCCGTCAGCCTTGTGCGCGCTTCAGTCATCTCTGTACAGAAATGTTAGGCGAGCAACTCCACCGTGACGGCGCCGCCGAGCCGCCGTCCGCGCGGGGTGAGGACCAGGGTCTGTTGTCCGTCCCCGTCGGCACGGAGGGTGGCCAGACCGAGCCGCTGGACGCGGCCGAGCGCCACCGGGTCCACCGAGCGCTCCGCATCGACGAGCCGCAAACCCGTGTCCAGGCGCAGGCCCAGCATCAGCAGCTCCTGGTCGCGCGTGCGTGCGTCGAGAGCCTCGACCTCTCGAGCGGGAGTCTCGCCTTCCTCGAGCGCGGTTACGTACGCGCTCAGCCGTGGCGTGTTCCGCCGACGTTTGTGGCCGAGCGTCGAGACCGCCCCGATCCCAAGGCCGAGGTAGTCCCGCCCGAGCCAGTACGCGAGGTTGTGCCGAGCGCGCAGGTCACGTCCATCCGCGTCACCTGCGGCGAGGCAGAAGTTCGCCGTCTCGTACCAGCGATAGCCGGCCCCGTTCAGCCGCTCGACGACGAGCTCGAAGTAGCCCTCCATCGCCTGGGCGTGGCGAGCGAGCTCCGCTCCGTGCGCGTGGGCGAACCTCGTGCCCGGCTTGGCCTCGAGCTCGTAGTACGAGACATGCTCCGGTCCGAGCGCAAGCGCTTCGTCGATATCGGCGTCGAGCGCGGTGGCGCTCTGGCCGGGAATCCCGTGCAGGAGGTCGAGCGAGATGTTGTCAAATCTGGCATCACGTAGATGGTAGAAGGCGCCCCGGACGGCATCGGGTGAGGCGCGCCGCTCGAGCACACGGAGGAGATCCGGCTGGAAGCTCTGGGCCCCCAGCGACACGCGCGTCACGCCGGCCTCGCGGAGCATGCGCGACAAAGCGGGCGTGATGGTCTCCGGGTTCGCCTCGACAGTCACCTCCTCCGCGTCCGGCAGCGCTTCGAGAAGCCGGCGCAGCTCCGAGCCGTCAGTGAGCGTCGGCGTCCCCCCTCCGAGAAACACGGTCTCGACCCGATCCGAAAGCCAGCCGCGTTCGAGCTCGAGCTCCGCCAGGAGTGCGTCCACGTACCGACCGTGCCAGCCTTCGCGGCCGACGACGGTCACGAAGTCGCAATAGCCGCAGCGGTGCGCGCAGAACGGCAGGTGCACGTAGAGGTGGCGAACGCTCCCGCTCATTTCTTCCCGTCGTCCAGGTTGAGCACAGCGAGAAACGCCTCCTGCGGCACCTCGACGGCGCCGACCTGCTTCATCCGCCGCTTGCCCGCCTTCTGACGCTCGAGCAACTTGCGCTTCCGCGTGATGTCGCCGCCGTAGCACTTCGCGAGCACGTCCTTTCGCTTCGCCTTGATCGTCTCGCGCGCGACGATCCGCGAGCCGATCGCCGCCTGCACGGCGACGTCGAACATCTGGCGCGGAATCTCCTCGCGCAGCCGGTCGACGAGCGCCCGCCCACGCGAATACGCCTCGTCGCGGTGCACGACGAGTGAGAGCGCATCCACGGGCTCGCCGCCGACGAGCACGTCGAGCCGGACGAGCTCGCCCTCACGAAAGCCAGCGAAGTCGTAGTCGAACCCGGCGTAGCCGCTCGTCCGCGACTTCAGCTGGTCGTAGAAGTCAAAGACGATCTCCGCAAGTGGCAGCTCGTAGACGAGCAGGACACGCTCCGGCGACGGGTACTCCATGTGGTCGAAGCGGCCGCGGCGGTCGTTACAAAGCTCCATCACCTGGCCGACGCGGTCTTTGGGAACGACGATCGAGGCGCGCACGTACGGCTCGTCGACGCGCTCGCGCTCGGGTGGCATCTCCGCCGGGTTGTGGACCTCGAGCACCTCGCCGGTGATGGTCGTCACGTTGTAGGCGACGGTGGGCGCGGTGACGAGCAGGTCGAGGTCGAACTCGCGCTCGAGCCGCTCGCGCACGATCTCCATGTGCAAGAGACCGAGGAAGCCGCAGCGGAACCCGAAGCCGAGCGCCTGCGAGGTCTCGGGCTCGTACGAGAGCGAGGCGTCGTTGAGCCGGAGGCGCTCGAGGGCGTCGCGAAGCTGCGGGTACTCGTCCGAGTCCGTCGGGAACAGGGCCGCGAAGACCATCGGCTTCACGTCCTTGTAGCCAGGAAGCGGCTTGCTCGCGGGTCGCGCCTGGGTCGTCAGCGTGTCCCCCACGCGCAGCTTTGCGACGTCCTTGAGCCCCGTGACGATGTACCCGACCTCGCCGGCGCCGAGCGTGTCGGCTGCCTTCATCGTCGGCGAGAAGAAGCCGACCTCTTCCGTCTCGAAGCGCGTGCCCTGCGCCATCGCGAGCACGTCCTCGCGCGCGCGGAACTGTCCGTCGACGACGCGGACGAAGGCGACGACGCCACGGTACTGGTCGTACGACGAGTCGAAGACGAGAGCGCGGGCGGGCGCTTGCGGGTCGCCGAGCGGCGGCGGAATCCGCTCGACGATCGCGTCCAGCACCGTCTCGACTCCGTCTCCCGTCTTGGCAGAGACCTTGAGGACGTGGTCAGGCGTGTCGCCCACGAGACCGGCCAACTCACGCGCGGCGCCTTCGGCGTCGGCTTGCGGCAGGTCGATCTTGTTCGCCACCGGCAGCAGCTCGAGGTCGTTCTCGATCGCGAGATAGGCATTCGCGACGGTCTGCGCCTCGATTCCCTGTGCCGCGTCGACGACGAGCACGGCGCCCTCGCACGCCTGCAGCGCGCGAGAGACCTCGTACGTGAAGTCCACGTGCCCGGGCGTGTCGATCAGGTTCAGCTCGTGGTCCTTCCACGTCACGCGCACGGCCTGTGCCTTGATCGTGATCCCGCGCTCGCGCTCGAGCTCCATCGAGTCGAGCACCTGCGCGCGCATCTCACGCCCGGTGACCGTGTTCGTGAGCTCGAGGATGCGGTCGGCGAGCGTCGACTTGCCGTGATCGATGTGCGCGATGATCGAGAAGTTTCGAATTCGTTCTTGGTCCATACGAGTTCAGCCGCGTCGGAAGCGGCTCCGCAACGATAGCAACGCGTTGAGCTCACGAACTCCCAGCAAACGGCAAGAAATCAGGTAGACGCCGAAGCCTGCTACGAACGCCGAACCAAGCGCTACGGCCTGGGCCAGCACCGCCTCGCCGAGCGCCTGGTCGAGGACGTACCAGACCGGATAGGCGACCGCTGCGAGGGCCGCCGAGGCGACCGTGACACGTAAGAACGAGTCGGCCGTCCCTCGGAACTCGATGCGTCCCAGGCGATGCCGGAACACGATGAGCAGTGCCGCCGCGCCAAAGATGTTGGCGATCGAGGTAGCCAGCGGAATGCCCCATGTTCCGACGTGGTAGAGCGCAGCCGCGAGCAGTGTGTTGACGACGAGGTTCCCGACCGCGATCGCCGTGGGAGTCCAGGGCGTCTGCAGGCTGAAGAAGGCGCGGTTCAGCATCAGCATCACGCCGTTGAACGTCAGGCCGAGCGAGAACGCCGCGAGGGCGCTTGCCGTGACCTTCGTGTCCTCCGCGGTCCACGCGCCGCGCTGGTAGACGATTCGGACGATCGGCGTCGCGAGGACAGCGCTGAAGACGCTGGCCGGGACGAGGGTGAACGAGATCTGTCGGACGCCCATCGCGACCGTGTTCCGAAAACCGTCGAGGTCTTGACGCGCCGACAGACGTGAGAGACGAGGGAAGAGCACCGTCGCGATGGCGACCGAGAACATCCCCTGTGGGAGCATGTAGATCCGGAAGGCGGCGTCGATCGCGCGTGGAGCCAGGTCTGGGTCGATGAACCTCGAAGCGAAGAGCGTGTTGACGACGAGGTTGAAGTTGATGAGGCCGAGCCCGATCGTCACCGGCAGCATCAGCACGAACACGCGGCGCACGGCCGGGTCGCGCCAGTCGAACGCGAGTCGTAGGCGGTCGTCGAGCCCGTAGAGCCACGGGAGCGGCAGCAGCACCTGGATCACCGTCCCGATCACGATCGAGATCGCGTAGACGTAGAGCTTGGTGTCCAGCGTTTCCGCGCGCGGGACGCCGAGCACGAGGCCGACGATGATCGCGAGGTTCCAGAAGACCGGGGTCAGCGCCGGCACCGTGAAGTGCTCGTAGCTGTTGAGGATCCCGACGATGATCCCGGAGACTCCCAGCAGGACCACGATCGGGAACAGGATCCGGGAGAGTGTGATCGCGAGCTGCTTGTCGCCGCCGGGGTCGCCGAACGGCGCGATCACGAGTGGCGCGAACACGATCAGGAGCGCGGTGATCGCGCCCAGACCGAGGAGCAGCAGCCAGAAGAGGGTCGAAGCGACGCGCCACGCGCGTTTGCGCTCGCCCTTCTCGAGCAGCTCGCTGAAGACGGGGACGAAGGCCGATGAGAGCGCAGCGTCCGCGACGAGCGAGCGGATCAGGTTCGGCACCTGGAAGGCGACCGTGAACGCGTTGATCTTGCCGGTGGCGCCGAAGTAGTACGCGGCGACGATCTCGCGGACGAGGCCCAGGATGCGCGAGATGCCGGTGGCGACGGAGAAGACCGCGGTCTTCCAGGCGAGTCGCCGGCCGCCCGAGGCCCGCTTCTCTACGCGGCCCAAGGCCTGCTCATCCACGCGGCGAGTATAGGAACGACGCCTGTCGGGGCCGTGCCCTTCTCAGACACGTCACCCTGGTACCCAAGACCTCCTCCCCACTGCGAGTCTAGTTTCGAAAAGCGCACGCGTGGGTGACGGGAGCGTACTGATTGTGTGCCAGAACCTCTGGTACCATCGCCCGAGCCCGCATCGTTGCGGGCCTTTCTACGGATGCCGAACATCAAGCAGCAGAAGAAGCGTGTGCGCACGTCCGCCGACGATCGCGGCGACAATCTGCGCTACCGGTCGACGGTGAAGACGATCACGCGCAGGCTGGAGGCTGCGGTCGAGGCGGGCGACAAGGACAAGATCTCGGCCGAGCACACGTCGCTTCAACGTTGGATCGACCGGGCCGCTGCACGCGGTGCCATCCATCGGAACACCGCAGCGCGCAAGAAGGCCCAAGCCGCGCGGCTCGTCGCGAAGAACTAGCCCGAAGCGACCGGCTGTTCGGCCGTCCGGGTGATGTCGATCAGCGCCCGGAGAAGCTCGAGCTCGGAGGACAGCCTCGACGCGCCCTTGATCGCCGCGTCCAGCTCAGCGAGGCGGACGAGGGCGGCGTCCAGCTCGGCTCGCGAGTAGCGGTCCGCATGCTGCAGCGCCTTGCGGGCCGGGAACTCCTTGATCTTCAGCCGAGTCGCAACGTCGCGCGCGCCCAGCCCCTCTTCGGCCATTGCCTGAGCTGTGCGCACACGCCCGACGTGCGATGCGAGACGGACGGCGAGGAGAAACGGCTCGTCATTGTTCTCAAATGCGAGCTCACAGGCTTCGAGGAGTGTCGGCAGGTCACGCGCGCCCCAGGCGTCGGTCAGCGCCCACGCCGCGGATTCGCGCGCCGGCGCAGCGAGGCGCTCGACGTCCGCGCGAGTGATCTGCTCGCCACCTGCCCACGAGCCGAGCTTCAGGATCTCGTTCGAGAGCGCCATGGTGTCCTCTCCGACGATTTCCACTAGCGCTCGTGCGGCGTCGGAGTCAGCCTTGATGTCGAGGCGCTTGAACTCGCCCGCGACCCAACGGTGGAGATTGTTCGGCCTCGGGACGTTGTAATCGAGCACCTGGCCGTGCTTGCCGACGAGATCAGCGAGTGTCGCCCCACGGAGAGCGCTTTCTGCATAGAGGGCGAGGACCGCTCCATCGACTGGATTTCGCAGGTACCCCTCGACCGCTTCGAGGTCGGCCTTCTTCCAGCGCTCGACGCCTTCGACGATGACGAGCCGTCCGCCCTCGTGCCCGCCGAACAGCCCGAGCGCATTGCAGGCAGCCACCGCGTCGGCCCCCGAGGTCGAATCTGCCGAGAGCTGCTCGACTGCCTCTGCGCCAAAGCGCGCGCGAAGACGGCGGAGCGCACGCAGATGCTTCGGGCGGTCGCTGCCGGTGAGGAGATAGACCGACAGCAGCGGCTCCGCGGACATCGCCGCCAAGCATAGTCAGCGGCTCGTCCGCACCGAGATGCGCCGACCGTCGGACTCGACCACGACCCGGCCGTTCAGGTCGGTTCGGTAGACGGCGAGGCCGGGGACGGCGGCGAGGGTCGCCAGTGTGGACGGAGTCGGGTGCCCGTAGTCGTTGCCGGCACCGACCGAGATGACGGCTA
>JBKPQP010000211.1:0-4027 GCA_046734155.1 Actinomycetota bacterium
GCGACCGACGCGAACCGCTTCGCGCTGCGGCTCGCCCGCGAGGTGACCGGCCGCGGGAAGGTACTCGTCTTCGACTGGTGTTACCACGGCTCCGTCGACGAGGCGCTCGCGGCGACGCGGGCCGGAATCGTGGGGCCGCGCGCCGGAAACGTCGGGCCGCCGATCCATCCCGCACTGACGACGAAGGTGGTTCAGTTCAACGACGTCGACGCACTCGAGCAGGCGCTGCTGGCCGAGGACGTCGCGTGTGTCCTCGCAGAGCCAGCGCTGACAAACATCGGGATCGTCCTGCCGGACGACGGGTTCCACGCCGCGCTCCGTGAGTTGACCCGCAGCACCCGGACCCTGCTCGCGATCGACGAGACGCACACGCTCAGCGCCGGTCCCGGCGGCTGCACTCGGGCGTGGGGCCTCGAGCCGGATGTCGTCACCGTCGGCAAGGCGATCGGCGGCGGAATGCCCGCCGCGGCGTTTGGCGTCTCGGCCGAGCTCGCGGAGCGGATCACAGAGCGGACCGAGGCCGACTACGAGGACACGGGCGGGATCGGCGGCACACTGGCCGGAAACGCGCTCTCGCTCGCGGCGGTTCGCGCCACGCTCGAGCACGTGCTGACCGACGAGACATTCGCCCGGACGATTCCGCTCGCCGCGCGCTTCTCGGCGGACGTGTCGCACACGATCGAGAAGGCGGGGCTCCCGTGGCACGTGACCCAGCTCGGCTGCCGCGCGGAGTACCGCTTCCGCTCCACGCCGCCCCGAACCGGAACCGAGGCCGCCGAGACGATCGACACCGAGCTCGACCGCTACATGCACGTCCATGCACTCAACCGAGGCGTGCTTCTCACCCCGTTCCACAACATGGCGCTCATGTCGCCGGCGACGACGCACGCCGACGTGGACGCGCACAGCGAGGTCTTCGCCCAGGCAGTGGAGGACCTGCTTGCTTAAGTGACCGAGACGCGGCTGCTCATCCGGGGGGAACAGGTCGCCGGCTCGGGCGATCCGCTAAGCGTCGAGAACCCGTACTCCGAGGAGACGATAGCCTCGGTCGCACTCCCCTCGGCCGAGCAGGTCGACGCCGCGATCGCGGCGGGAAGCGAGGCGGCGAGGGTTTGGGCGCAAACCCCTGCGGTCGAGCGCGGCGAGCTCCTGCACGAGGTCGCGACGAGGCTCCGTGCGCGCACCGCCGAGCTCGCGGAGCTGATGACCCGAGAGGGCGGCAAGCCGCTCGTCGAGAACTGGGACGAGGTCGGCTGGACGGCGGCCGCGTTCGACTACTACGCGGAGATGGGCCGCAACTTCGCCGGCCGCGTGATCCCGTCGATCGAGCAAACCCAGCTCGCGCTCGTCCTCAAGGAGCCGATGGGCGTCGTCGGCTGCATCGTCCCCTGGAACTACCCGCTGCTGCTCCTGGCCTGGAAGGTCGCGCCTGCCCTGGCAGCCGGGAACACGGTCGTCTGCAAACCGTCGGAGCTGACGCCGCTCTCGACGATTGCGCTCGCGAGCTGCTTCGAGGGCTTCCCCCCGGGGGTCGTCAACATCCTCGCGGGCGGGGGCGAGGTCGGCGAAGCGATCGTCCGCGACGAGCGCATCGACTGCGTTGCGTTCACCGGCTCGGTGGAGACCGGCAAGCGGATCGCCTCGATCTGCGCCGAGCGCGTCGCGCGCGTGAACCTCGAGCTGGGCGGCAAGGATCCGTTCATCGTCTGCGAGGACGTGGCCGGCCAGGTCGAGATCGCCGCGAAAGGCGGCGCCTGGGCGGCGTTTCTCAACGCCGGCCAGGTCTGCACCTCTGCCGAGCGCTTCTACGTCCTCGAGCCCGTGTTCGACGACTTCGTCTCCGCGTTCGTCGACTACACCGAGTCGCTGCGCGTCGGCGACCCGCTCGACCCTGAGACCGACATCGGCCCGCTCGTCTCGGCCCGCCAGCGCGAGAAGGTCGCGGCCCATGTGGACGGAGCCGTCGAGGCAGGCGCCAAGCTCCTCACCGGCGGCAATGGTACGGCGAACGGCACGGGCCATTTCTACTCGCCGGCTGTCGTCACGGGCGCTCCCGCCGAGACCGACCTCCTACGCGAGGAGACTTTCGGCCCGGTGGCGCCGCTCGTGCCGGTCAAAAACCTCGACGAGGCGATCGAGCTCGCAAACTCGACCCGCTTCGGCCTCGGTTGCAACGTCTACACGAAGGACCTCGATTCGATCCTGCGCTGCATGCGCGAGATCAAGGCCGGCACGGTCTGGTTCAACGACCCGTTGACGGACAACGACGCGGGCCCGTTCGGCGGGATGAAGCAGTCGGGGCTCGGCAGGGAGCTCGGGCAGGAAGGCCTGGAGGCGTTCCAGGAGACGAAGCACGTCCACATCGAGTCCCAGATCGCAGTGAAAGAATGGTGGTACCCCTATGGCGACGGCCCAGACGAGCCCGGACACTAGTCAGACGACGCCTGCAGCGGAGTACGCCGACGTCCGGCTGGAGCGCGTGACGAAGGAGTTCGACGACGTTGTCGCGGTCGACGAGATCTCGCTCACGATCGAGCCCGGACAGTTTTTCGCGCTGCTCGGCCCCTCGGGTTGCGGCAAGACGACGACGCTCCGCATGATCGGCGGCTTCGAAGAGCCGACCGCGGGCTCGATCTACCTCGGCGATCGCGACGTCGTGGGCCTGCCGCCTTACAAGCGCGACGTCAACACCGTCTTCCAGTCCTACGCGCTCTTCCCGCACCTATCGATCTTCGAGAACGTCGCGTTCGGCATGCGGCGCCAGCGCGTGAAGGGGAACGACCTCGCCGGCCGCGTGACGGAGATCCTGAGGCTCGTCGACCTGCCCGGCCTCGAGACCCGAAAGCCCCGCCAGCTCTCGGGCGGCCAGCAGCAGCGAGTCGCGCTCGCCCGCGCCCTCGTCAACAAGCCGCGCGTGCTCCTGCTCGACGAGCCGCTGGGCGCTCTCGACCTCAAGCTCCGCAAGCAGATGCAGCTCGAGCTGAAGGCGATCCAGCACGACGTGGGCATCACCTTCATCCACGTCACGCACGACCAGGAGGAAGCGATGACGATGGCGGACACGATCGCGATCATGAACGCCGGCCACATCGAGCAGCTCGGCACGCCGTCCGAGCTCTACGAGCAGCCGAAGACCGCGTTCGTCGCCAGCTTCCTCGGGATCTCCAACCTCCTCCTGGGCACGGTGACAGGGGCGGACACCGTCCGCCTCGACGAGGGTACCGACGTCCGCGTGCCAGGCGAGGCCCTGAACGGACGCACGGGGCGGGTCGCAGTCGGCGTGCGCCCGGAAAAGATCCGGCTCGGCCACGCGGAGGAGAACCGCCTCACCGGGCGTCTGCGCGAGACCGCGTACGTCGGCGTCGCGACGCAGTACGTGCTCGAGACGAGGGCGGGCAATGTCAGCGTGTACGTCCAGAACAGCGAGCCCGGGGCTCGCGATCAGGCGCCGAGCGAGATTTCGTGGAGCCCGGACTCCACTTTTGTAGTCGACTCAACGGAGGAAGTCGAATGACCGATCAGCTCACCCGGCGGCAGCTGCTCGAGCGCGCAGCAGTGGGAGGGGCCGCGATCAGTTTCCCGAGCATCCTGGCGGCCTGCGGAGGGTCGTCCTCGAAGTCCAGCTCGGGCAGCTCGAACCACAAGCTCGCGAAGACGCTGCACTTCTCGAACTGGCCCTACTACATGGACTTCAAGGGGCAACGGCATCCGTCCCTTGACGAGTTCCAGCAGAAGACGGGCGTCCACGTCGCCTACGCCGAGGACATCAACAGCAACGAGGAGTTCTTCGGCAAGATCCAGGCGCAGCTCAGGCGCGGACAGTCGATCGGCCGGGACATCATCGTCATGACCGACAACTCGCGCTACCCCTCGCTGCTGGTCAGGGAGAAGTGGGTCGAGAAGCTCGACAAGAGCGCCATCCCGAACATCAAGAACCTCGAGCCGGTGCAGCGGCATCCGGCCTGGGACCCGGACCGCGACTACAGCCTGCCGTGGCAGTCGGGCATCACCGGGATCGCGTTCAACG
>JBKPQP010000212.1:0-8615 GCA_046734155.1 Actinomycetota bacterium
GCGACGGCACGGATTTCGCGCGCGCATGTCGACGCGTGCCGGCCAGGCGATCCTGAAGCGACGCCGCGCTCGAGGCCGCAAGCGGCTCTCCGCCTAAACGAACAACTTGCAGCGCAGGAACCGCCTCTCCCGCTCCAGGGATTTCGATGCCGTCTATCGCCACGGGCGGTCGACCTCAACGCGGTTTCTCGTCCTGTACTGGTTCCCCCGTGAGGACGGGGACGAGCCGCGCCTAGGCATCGCCGTGCCCAAGGGAACGGGCAGCGCCGTCATTCGCTCGAAGATCAAGCGCCAACTGCGCGAGCTCTGGGGCGCACGGCTGGAGACGCTCCCGCCGGCGCACGACTACGTGCTGATCGTGCGACCGGGTCTCGTGGAGGGCACGCAATCGAAGGGCTTCGAGTGGCTCGGCGAGCGGGTCGACGAGGTGCTCGGCAAGGCGGCCGCGTGACCCAGATTTTCCGGCTGCCCTCGTATCTCGGAATCGGTCTCGTCTACGCATACCGCTACACGCTCGGCGTGCTGTTTCCGGGCGGATGCAAGTACCACCCGTCATGCTCGCAGTACGCGATCGACGCGCTGCGCGAGTACGGGCTCGTCCGCGGCGTGATCCTCGCCGGCTGGCGCCTGCTCCGCTGCAACCCGTGGAGCCTCGGCGGGGTCGACTACGTCCACCAGCAGAGGCTTTTCAAGTGATCCTGTTCTCGATCCTCACCCCGCTCGAGGACGTCCTCCGCAACATCCTCGAGTGGTTGCACGGGACGATCGGCCTCCCGTGGGCCTGGGCGATCGTCGCCCTGACGGTGATGGTGCGGCTGCTGATGGTGCCGCTGGCCGTCAAGCAGATCCATTCGATGCAGGCCATGCAGGCGCATATGCCGGAGATGAAGGCGATCCAGCAGCGCTACAAGCACGACAAGCAGAAGCGCAACGAGGAGCTGATGAAGTTCTACCGGGACAACCGGGTCAACCCGGCGGCTCCGTGCCTCCCGCTCCTCGTCCAGTTCCCCGTCTTCATCGCGCTCTACCTCGTGTTGCGGCAGTTCTCGAAGCATCCTCCGGCCGGGAGTCTCTCCTGGTTCGGCGGCCTCGTCCCCGACATCACGGCGCACGCGAGCGCGCACTGGTCGGGCTACCTGCTGCTTGCGATCTACGTCGGGAGCCAGCTCGCGTCGACGTACTTCATGTCCACGACGATGGACAAGACGCAGCGGACGATGATGATGATCCTGCCGATCGCCTTCGTCCCGGTGATCGTCAACTTCCCGGTCGGGCTCGTCATCTACTGGGTGACGACGAACCTGTGGACCGTCGGCCAGGGGCTCGTGACGCGGCAGATGATGCCGAAGGCGAAGCCGCCGCCCAAACGCTCGTCGCGAACCCCGCCGAAGTCCGAGACGCAGAGCCAGGATGGCGCCGCCGAGCCTGCCGAGGACAAGCCGGCCGGTCAGCCCGCGCCGCCGCGTCGCGTGCGGCGCAAGAGGAAGAAGAAGGCGCGGCGATGATGGAAGACCTGCGTCAGGTGGAGGCGACCGGCGAGACCGTCGGCGAGGCCAAGTGGGCCGCGCTGCGCGAGCTCGAGAAGCTCCATCCGGGCCTTGACAAGACCGCCGTTCGCTTCCAGGTCGTGTCCGAGGGCGAGCGCGGGTTGCTCGGCGTGGGCTACGCGCCGGCGCGGGTGGTCGCGCTGGTCGACGAGGAGGCGGCGCAGGGCTCCACCGACGGCGACAGCGAGCTCGCAGCCGACGTGCGCGATCTCATCGAGCGGATCACGACTGGAATCGGTGTGCGCTGCCGGATCGACATCCACGAGGACGAGGAGTCGGTCACGGCTTCGTGCTCCGGCTCGAACCTCGGCCTCCTGATCGGCAAGCACGGGCAGACGATCGACGCGATCCAGTACCTCGCGAACGCCATCCTCTGGCGCTCCCGTCCGAACGACCGCAAGGAAGTCGTGGTCGACGCGGCCGGCTATCGGGAGCGGCGCCGCGCGGCTCTCGAGTCGCTCGCGGTTCGCAGCGCCGAGGAGGCGCTCGCGACGCATTCGGCCGTGGAGCTCGAGCCGATGACGGCCGTCGAGCGGAAGACCGTGCATCTGCGGCTGAAGTCGTTCGACGGGGTCGATACCGGTAGCGAGGGCACCGAGCCCAATCGCTACGTGGTCATCACGCCGACCGGTTGACGGATCCGCGCCTCGAGCGTTGGCTGGACTCCGTCCTCGCCACGCCCGGGCTGACTGCCATCAAGGACCGGGGCGAAGCCTGGGCGATGCTCGTCGAGGACGCCCTCCGCGGAGCGGAGGTCGTGCGCGCTTTCGACGGGCCGATCGTCGACGTGGGCTCCGGGAACGGCTCGCCAGGCCTTGTGCTGGCTACGGAGCTGCCCGGGCGTGAGGTGACACTGCTGGACTCGAACAGGCGCAAGTCGGCCTTCCTCGAGCGCATGGCGCTCGAGTTTCCGAACGTCGAGGTCATGTGGGGGCGGGCTGAGGAGCACGACGGCCGGTATGGAGTCGCCGTGGCGAAGGCTCTCGCTCCGCCTACGGTTGCGCTCGAGTGGCTGCTGCCGCTCGCCCGCGAGGGCGGCGCAGCGGTGCTCTGGCTGGGCCCATCTGCCGACCTCGACGCGCTCTCGCGGGTCTCGAAGCAGCTCGGCGGAGCGATCGTCGAGGAGCGGAACGGACTGGCTGTCGCTCGCAAAATCGCCCCGACTCCAGCGGGTTTTCCGAGACGCCCGGGGCTGGCCCGGAAACGTCCTCTCGCCTGATCAGAATGGTCTTCGTGCCCGGGCGGATCTACGCCGTCGCCAACCAGAAGGGCGGGGTCGGCAAGACGACCACTGCGGTCAACCTCGCCGCGTGCCTCGCGCAGGCGGGGGAACGCGTGCTGCTCGTCGACCTCGACCCGCAGGCGAATGCGACCTCGGGCCTTGGCGAGCGCGCAAACGGCACCTCTAGCTGCGACCTGCTCGACGGAGCGCCGCCCGAAGAGCTCGCCAAGCCGACGCGCTTCGAGAACCTCGATCTGATTCCGTCCAGGCCCGACCTGGCGGGAACTGCCGCCGACCTCGCGCGGCGCGGCGACGGCGAGCGCTTTCTCGCCGAGACGCTCGCGCCGGCGGCGGAGACGCACGAGTTCGTGTTCGTCGACTGCCCGCCTTCGCTCGGCCCGTTGACCGTGAACGCGCTGGCGGCCGCGAGCCGGGTCCTCGTCCCCGTGCAGGCCGAGTACTACGCGCTCGAAGGCCTCTCGCAGCTCGTCTCCTCGCTCGGCGCGATCCGAGTGCGGCTCAATCCGAGCCTCGCGTTGGCGGGAGTGATCCTGACCATGGTGGATGGACGGACGAAGCTGTCCGCCGACGTCGCCGCCGAGCTCGAGCGGCACTTCGGCCCACTCCTCTTCCGCGCGCGTGTGCCTCGCTCCGTTCGGATCGCGGAGGCGCCGAGTCACGGCGAGCCGGTGATCACCTACGACCCGCGCTCAGTCGGCGCGGAGGCCTACTGGAAGGTGGCGATGGAGCTTGTCGAGCGTTCCTCCGAGGCGCCGCTTGCGGCGCCGGTATCAGGAGGCGCGGGCTTAGCCCGTGGCTCCGTCTGAAATGACCGGTCGACCCAATCCGACTTCAACCGAAACCGCAGCAAGGCGAGGGCTGGGCCGCGGGCTAGAAGTCCTGATCGGCGGCGCGGGCGGCGCAGAGCTTGCGCACGTGCAAGTCGACCAGATCCATCCGAACCCGAAGCAGCCGCGGAAGCGCTTCGATCACGAGTCCACCGCGGCGCTTGCGGAGTCGATCCGGGCGCAGGGGATCATCCAACCGGTTGTCGTGCGGCCAAGGGCCGCGGGCGGCTACGAGCTCCTCGCGGGCGAGCGCCGCTGGCGAGCTGCGCGCGAGGCGAACCTCCAGACGTTGCCCGCGCTCGTCCGGGACGCAGCCGACCGCGATGCGCTCTTGCTCGGGCTCGTCGAGAACGTCGCGCGGGAAGAGCTGACGCCGATCGAAGAGGCGCGCGCTTTCGCGGTCCTCATCGACGAGTTCGACCTCTCGCTGGGTGACATCGCTGAGCGCGTTGGGGCGTCGAAGCCCTCAGTCTCGAACCGGCTGCGCCTGCTCGAGCTGTCCGACGACATCCTGGGCATGGTCGAGCGCGGCGAGCTGACCGAGGGCCACGCACGCGCGGTGCTCGCGGTGCCCGACAACGAGGGACGCCGCCGGCTGGCGCGCAAGATCGTGCGGCAGGGCCTCTCCGTGCGGGCTGCGGAGCGTGAAGCGCGTTGGTCGGGCGCGGCGACGAAGCGCAGGCGCCGGCCTCCCGCGGATCCTCAGGTCGCTGAGCGCGTGAAGATCGCCGTCGAGCGGCTGACCGGGTTCCGCGCTCGGGTGAGCGCCCGTGGGCTCGAGATCCCGGTCGAGAGCGAGGCCCAGCTCGAGGAGCTCGCCGAAGCCTTGGAGGCGGTGGCCCGCTGATGTTCGGCGAATGGCTCGAGGATCTCGAGTCGCTGGAGGCGATCTCGCAGGACGCCGAGGCGCGCCAGATCTTCTCGCACATGGCGGCGATGTCCCAGGAGGGCCGGCTGGGGACGTTTCTCGTCGAGCTCGCGGGGACCCAGGAGCTGGACGAGTTCACGAAGGGCACGCTCAGCGAGATCGCGCGTGACGAAGCGTTTCTGCTGGCTGTAGAAGACTATCTGCACCGCACGCAAGTCCTCCACTAGCCCTAGACAGTCGTCGCTGCGGCGCGCTTTGCCGCCGCAGGTCACACACGCCTCGGATCGAAAGACGAATCCGATTGAAGTCGTCATGGCGCTCGTAGAGCGCCGGACTTCAATCGGAGAGTGGGCGATCGTGGATTCGAACCACGGACCTCCGCCTTATCAGAGCGGCGCTCTAACCAACTGAGCTAATCGCCCGGGGCGTTCGATTGTAGCCAGGACCCCGCGCACTGCTCTGCAGGCCTCACGTGCAATCGAATCGCCAAGCCAGCGCATCGCGTGGATACCCCTTGAGGGGACGGAGGAGCCGGAACTCAGCGCTAAGATGAATCGAGGTCAGGCATGCACGAAATGGTCATCTACGGGGTCAGTTTCGACCTGGGCAGCAAGCAGCCCATCGTCTTGCTGAAGACTGCCGACGGCAACCGCTTCCTCCCGATCTGGATCGGGCACCCCGAAGCCGCGGCGATCCTGATGAAGCTCCAAGGTGCCAGCACGCCGCGCCCGATGACGCACGACCTCGTCACGGACATGCTCGAGCAGCTCGACGCGCAGGTGATCCGGATCACCGTCACCGAGCTCAAGGAGAGCACCTTCTACGCGTCGATTACGGTGCAGCAGAACGGCTCCGAGGTGGAGATCGACTCGCGACCCTCCGATGCGATCGCGCTGGCCGTCCGCGCTGAGGCGCCGATCTTCGCGGCCGACGACGTCATCGAGGAGTCGGCGATCGAGTTCGAGGGCGAAGAGGTGAACGAGGAGGAGATGATCGACGAGTTCAAGCGGTTCCTCGACGACGTCTCGCCCGACCAGTTCGCCGTGGGCGACGAAGAGGCTTAAAGCCGGCGGCGCCTAGCGCCCCGCCCAGTCGACGAGCACGGCCTTGCCTGCAGGGAGGCTGAGCAGGCGATACGGATAGGTGACGCGCGCCTCTACGTGGTCGGCGAGGGTCGGTGTGCGCTCTCGGACATCGACCGTGATTCGGTCGTCCCGCTCGGTCACGCTCAGGATCCGGACCGAGTAACCGGTGCTCGAGCGCGGGCCGGGCGAGACGAGGAGGAGCTGGCGCGTCGAGAAGTCGACCGGCGCCTGGGCTACGGAGCCGAAGAACTCGTGGAACTGATCCGGCGTCCGGAACAGGCGCTGCGTGCGGTCGGATGTCAGAACCGGGCCGACACGCGGGCTGACGTCGCGCCAAGCGACGGGCTGAGTCTTCCCGCGGGGCAGGAGGACGACCACGAGGACGGCCGCGGCGAGTAACCCGCCCAAGAGGGCCGCGACGCTAGTAGTAGATGTAAATCGGCTCGCCGTAGTAGCTCGAGGCGAAGAGGATCGGGGCCGCCCAGTTGGGGGTGCGCACGCAGCCGTGCGAGGCCGGAAACGACGGCACGAGCGGGTACCCGTGGATCGCGAACCCGCGCAGGAAGAAGTTCGAGTCGAACATTCCGCTCGGCAGCGTGCCGGGCACCTTGCTGTAAATGTGCCAGCGGCCGACCGGCGTGTTGCCCGTAGCTCCGGTCGACACATGGACGATCCGCACGACGCGGCCGTGGTCGACCTCGAATAGGACCTGCCGCGACTTGTCGACCTCGAGGTGGTGGCCGAAGCCGTAGCGCGGCCGCGGTGTATGCGCGACCTGGAGGCGCCGCCAAACAGCGGGCGTGACGCGGCCGGTTCGCGTCATGCCGTTCACCTTCTGGAACGCGAGGACGGCGTCGGCGGTGTCGTACGAGTAGTAGCCGCCGACGCTCGGCAGGAGGTAGTGCAGCTGGGCAAGTCGCCGCTCGAGGACGCGGACGCTCGGCCCGCGCGCGCCAACGGCCAGGTAGGGCAGGGAGACGCTCGTGTGCACCGTTCGTTGGCGTGCCGCGAAGACTCCGGTCGGCGTGACCGTGATCCGTACGACGTACTTCGCGACCCGCTTCGTCCTCAGGTGGACGACCGCGCGCCCTTCGAAGTCCTGCGTGGGCAGCTCTCGGCCCGATCTCCACACGCGCACGTGGAGCGTCCCCGAGTTCCGCGGCCGGAGAACGGCGCGAACGACAAGTGGTCGGCCGACGATCGCCGAGCCCAGTAGCGCGACGTCCAGGCCGGGGCGGACTGCGACTGCGAGCGGGTTCGAGGGGACCGTTTCGTAGTGGGCGGTGTACGTGGTCGGAGCGCTCTGTCGCACGCGGACGGCGAAGCGTCCCTTCTTGTCCAGCTTCGTCGTACGGGCGGGCGCGTCGCCGGCAAAGAGCGTGATCGGAGCGCCTCTGATAGCCGGGACCATGCGTCCGTGGAATGTCGCGAGGCGTCCATACGTGCCGACCTTCGGTCCGGTGAGCGTGAGCTGGGCCGACGTGATGACGACGCTCGCCTGAGCGGTCGTGCCGCCGGAGTCCGCCGCGGTCACTGTCGCCCTGAACCGGCCGGGGCCGTACTGATGCTGCACGACCGGGCCGTCTGCGGTCGAGCCGTCACCGAGGTCCCAGTGGTAGGTGGCCGCGTCGCCGCTCGCTGTCAGCGTCACCGTCAGCGGCGCTGCTCCCAGCGTCGTGCTCGCCTGGACGTTCACGACCGGTGCGGCGTTCGCGGGCGCCGCCCAGACAAAGAAGGCGGCCAGGGCTGGGGCTATGCGCCGCATTGCCGAAAGGCTAGCTCGCAATCCCGACAATCAACCCGAAGGCATTGAAGCTCGCGTGCAGCAGCATGCACGGATAGATGCTGTCCGTCCTCGAACGGAGGTAGGCGAGGCCGATTCCGAACACGGCGATCACGGGGAAGCCGGCGATGAGCCCGTGGACGAGCCCGAATGTGATCCCCACGAGCAGGATCGCCAAAGTGCGGCCGAAACGCTCGAGCAAGCCGTAGCCGACTCCGCGGAACTGGAGCTCCTCGACGATCGGCGCGACGACCACGACGAGAATCGCGAAGGCCGTGAACGGGGCGATCTTGGTCGAGTCCCAGTTCTGCGGGATCAGGCCCTGCTCCCGCTCTGGGTTTGCGAACTGGGCCACGATCCCGCTGACGACGAAGACCGCGATCAACACGAGGACCGCGATCCCTGCCGCCCGCCGCCACGAGGTCGGCCGCCGGAACGCGAGGAAGCTCCGGCGGTCGAGCCCGAGCGTGATCACGTAGAGGATGCCGAGGATCACCCCGTACTGAATGAGGCCGAGGATGCTGGAGCTCCATTTGTAGGCGACGTCCTTGGGCGGCGGCCCGCTCGTGAGTTGCGACGCATACGCGATCGTCGACATGAACACGATCAGCGCGCACCAGCCGCCGAGGCGCCAGTCCATGCTGCGGTGCTCTACGCGACCCATTGCCAGAGGGCCCACTGGACGATCGCCACGCCGAGGAAGAGCGCGCTGATCGAGACGATCGCGGTGTGCACGCGCGGCCGCCCGCCGATCCCTGCGAGGGCCAGGAAGAACGGGAAGACGCCGAGCCCGAGGCGCGGCAGCGAGAGGAGCGGCCAGCCGTCGCTCGGCATGCTCAGCGGGAGCGCGAGGCTGATCGCCGAGAAGAGCCCGTACGGAGCGCCGAAGCGACGCCACGCGACGACCGTCAGGAACGTGAACAGCACGAGCGCGGCCAGGCATTCGAGGTTGACGGCTGCGACCCGCATCGGATCCGTGCCCTGGACCTCGGGCCAGTAGGAGTGGGTGTGTGAGCCGGAAGCGAGCTGTTGGATGCCTGCCCACCCCGCGCGTAGGCCGTCCCACGTGCCTCCGAGCGGGCCGGCCGGTGACAGGTGGCGGGACCAGAACCCTTCGGCGCCGAGGAACGTCCACGGATCGCCGCGCTGGGCCCAGAGCAGGAGCGGGTAGGCGGCAAAGACGAGCGGTGCAATCGTGAGCTTGGCGAAGTTGCTCCAGGGTCGAGCCGAGCGCCAGGCGAAGAGGGCGAGCGCGGGCAGCA